>JAICRN010000307.1 GCA_025937335.1 Microcoleus sp. TY_ISSM_2_bin.22 | reverse complement strand
GTCGCGGTTGCGAAGACGGTTTGTTTTCGATTTGGTTTGAAAGTGCGATCGACCGTTTTGATATTTTGACAAAAATTGATGCGTCTGCTGCCAAGTTAGCGGCAATTTATCCTGATTTGGGGAGAGAATTTTCGCGATCGATTCGAGATACGATTAAAACGCCGTTGTTGGCGGTTGCGAAGTTGGCTGTTTTGGCAGATTCCGACCCGACAATTGCTGAAACCCAGTTGCTGCGGTTGAAGTACAGCAATGCGGAGGTTAAAAGTGCGATCGGGCTTTTGAAATACTTGCCACAATTGCAAGCAAAACCAATCGCGGAAATGTCTTTGCGAGAACAGTATTTTTTGTTTCGGGATGTGGGAATAGTATTTCCAGTTTTAGCGGTTTTGGCCGTGGCGGCGGGAGTTGCGGTTGAGGAGATTTCACTGTTAATTAATCGCTATCTGGATGCCGATGATATTGTTGCTCATCCTACCCAATTAGTTAGCGGCAATGATTTAATGGAATATTTGAATTTGCCGAGAAGTCCGCGCATCGGTCAATTGTTGATGGAGATTCAATTAGCGCGGGTGGAGGGGAGAATTGCAACTCGCGAAGATGCGCTGAAATTGGTGGCAGAGTTGGTTGATGTTAATTGATATTTTGCAACTGTAGCAACAGTCCGCCAGAAGTTTAAACCCCAATATTTGTAGGGGCGGGTTCGCCAACAATATTTGCCTAAAACCAATAATCTCGTAAACCCGCCCCCAACCACCGTAAATCGCAATCTATCTTTTTTAAGATACAAGGGTTCAAGTGCGATCGCTCCAATAATCTATTGACAATCGTCGCTACAATTACTATTATTGAAGTGATGCTTATTCAATAAAAATACTTAAATGCAACCTTTGAGTCTGATATCACCTGTGATTTCCGCCGAACGGGGATTGCGAGAGGTTTATCAAAGCAAATACGGCATTCTCTACCAGGAAGACTGTATCGAATTTTTAGGTGCTATTCCCGATTACTATGCAGATATTATCTTTGCCGATCCGCCCTTTAATCTCGGCAAAGATTACGGTAACGGTACGAGCGACCTGCTGAATTCCAGCGATTATCTTGCTTGGTCAAAACAGTGGCTTAAAGAAAGTATTCGAGTGCTTAAACCGGGCGGAAGTCTATTTATTTTCAACTTACCTAAATGGTGCATTGAGTACGGTGCATATTTAAACCAAGAGGGAATGAACTTTCGTCACTGGATAGCTTGTAGAATGCCTAAAGCCTTTCCTCGCGGCAAGAAAATGTCTCCCGCACACTACGGATTGCTTTACTACACAAAAGGCGAACCAGCAGTTTTCAATAAAGTTTATACGCCGATTCAAGTCTGCCGGCATTGCGGAGGAGAGATTAAAGATTACGGCGGACACCGCAAAAAATTAAATCCTCAAGGTATTAACTTAATGGATGTTTGGGATGCTCCCGAAGATGTCTGGGAAAATGCTTCTGAAGATATCCGAGAAGAAAATCTGTGGACTTTAATTGAGGAAATGTGGACAGATATTCCGCCAGTAAGACACCGACAGCACAAGAAAAGAGGAGCCAACGAATTAGCTCCAATCATGCTGGAACGTATCATTGCTATGGCATCGAATCCAGGACAAGTTGTAATCGATCCTTTTGGAGGTTCTGGCACTACATTTTATGCAGCAGAGAAGTTGGGTAGGTATTGGCTGGGTACAGAAATCGGCGATATTGAACCAGCAGTGAAGCGGTTACAAAACTTGGCCAATGGAAAAGTAGAAAACTGGGAATCAGCAAGGGGAAAGACAAAAAATAAAGTTAAACAAAACGAGTCAATCCAACTAGAATTGTTTTCTTGACTGCTAACACTTTATATTAAAGCGCGACCATCTGTGCCTTTAGTAATTGTAGGTACGCTGCTATCAAGGGCATCATGTTCAATGACAAATATGGCTAAAAAACCTTCTTGTATGTTAACAGCGCGCCAGACATCAAAGTAAGGCTCTAGTTCCTCATAATTGCCAATTCTATCAGTCAAATAAGGGTACAGTTTGCGGCTGGGCAGAACTAATGCCGTCCCCAAAAAAATCCCTCGTAAAATACCGAGAACCAGTTTATTAACAGCACGGTGACTTGATGAGATATTTCCTGTTTCCCATTCAAAGGCAAATAAATGATTGTCTAAGATTTTGGTAGCATCTACTCGTCCAGGCGCTCTAGTTGCAAATCTGATTTTAGTTTCAAGCTGCCATCCAAAATTGTCCTGAAGAGCAGCCATACAAGCGTTTTTGATAGGTTTTACACCGTTTCCGTGGCTGGTTGGATTGATTGTAAAGTTTGATGCACCCACAGGCCAGGCGATCGCGTCAATAGCAATCCGTATTTCATTTTTAATAACTCCCCATTCTTCTGACTCCTCAAAGTTCCCGCGACTAATAAGTGATACTTCTTGAACTATCTTCACAGCGTACTAAGCCTGTTCATTTATACTTGCTGTTAGTTCTTCCGGCAATTCAAACTTGCCATCTGCACCCGCTTCAAACTCAAGAACTTTCAACACAGCATCAACGTTCAGCGGCCCGTAAATGTGCGGATAAAGATCTCCGGCGGCAGATTCATACTTAACTTCTGCTTGCACTTTGGCAGAGTCAATCCACAGCAAAAGCAATCCTGTTTGTCCGACAAAAAACTTGTTGGCACTTCTAGTAACTTGCGGGAGTGTCGAACAGTGGATAAATCCTTCAGAGTCTAGGGTATCGCCGCGATAGGATTGAAGGTGTTTTGCTTCTTCCCACTGTTGGCTTTTAGCAATGTGAAATATAACGCTCATAATTGAAAAAATTTAACGTAAAACAGTATTTTGTTAGATCCCCGACTGCTTAAACAAGTCGGGGATCTGCTTTCCCAGGCAGGGTCTAGAAGATTAAAACACTAAACTCCTTACTACAAAACTAGCACGATACGAGTACATCGGATCGCCCGAGAACTCTCATATCTTCCTCGTCGAGTTCCACTGGCGTACCGCTGCGAATTAGTTCCACAAAATCTTCATTCGGCACCATAATGCACAAAGTGTACAAACGTTCGCTCCCGGTATTCTCAATTACGTGAGTCCCCGTGGGAGGCACTAACAAACTATCTCCCGGTTTAATACTAACTGTTTTGCCGTCGCAGGTTGCTTGCCCTCTTCCTTTGAGTACAAAAAACATTTCTACTGCGAATTGGTGGCGGTTGGGAGGAGTTTTGCCGCCCGCATCGAAAATCTCGACGCAAACAGTTAATGAAACATTAGCTGTTACCGGGTCGAAGACGATCGCTAATCGATTAGTATCGCCCGGACTGATGCGAAATGCTTGGTAGTCTTGGGGAGACTTTATAACAGGAATCATGCAGTGGTTTGTCATTTTTTTATTGTTAGTTGTCAATTGTTATGTTTCTGCTGTCCTTAATGAGAATCCCGAGTCATTAGTTCCTAGTTTAGCCTCAAAAATTTATTGCTACTGACTAATGACTCACGACTGATGACTAATGACTATTTAATTGCTTCTAACATAGCCTGAGAATCCGACAAAAAGCCAAAACATTGTTTAACGTTATAGAGAGTAGCTTGCCAGCAATAATCTGGCGATGTCGTAGCTGTACAATCTTTGACTAAAATACAGTCGTAACCGAGGAAATTAGCATCTTGCAGTGTAGCCATGACGCACTGATCGGCGTTTACTCCTCCGAAGAAAAGTGTAGTTCTGCCCAGGTTCCGCAAGATACTATCTAAAGGAGTATCCCAAAAGCCGCTCATCCGATATTTATCAACGCAAATATCCTCCGGTTTGGGTTTTAATTCATCGACAACCTGCGCCGCCCAACTCCCTGCCATCAGTACAGGTGCGCCGTTTTTTGGCAGCGGATCTCCCAAACCTACGCCGTCGCCTGTGGGATTGTAAACGTGACGGGAAGCTGCACTAATATTGAGCAAATCGGGGCGGTTTCCCCAGTTTATCCAAATAATTGGCATGGCGTGCGATCGCAATTTTGGCAGCAAATTTATTAAAGGATTAATTGGAGTTCTCGCGGGCGTTACATCTACGCCAATATGCGCCAGCCAACCGTCGGGATGACAGAAATCATTTTGCATATCTATCACCAACATTGCAGCTTTGGCTAAGTCCAAACGCAGGGTTTTAGTTTCTGTTTCCAGGGTAACAGGTTGAGGTGCGATCGGCGATCGGGTAATGTCGGCAATTTTGGCATCAACTTTCCAAGCATTCGGCGGTACACCCAAGGTGCGGAGAGAATCAGGATTCATATGGATTGTCACTCAAAAACAATTTCAATCTTATAACTATTTGATTGTTACTACTTGTGATCTCTTAAATCTTTACTATAATTAAGTATCAGAAGCAACTTTTTAAACTTTTAGGAATTATTAACTTTATTAAAGTTGGTTGATAGCCAATGTTAGCGCCCTGGAATCATCAAATAAAAATTAATGTAAATTTACATAAAGGGTAACTCTGTGAGCTGTACAATTCAAAATGCTTTAAGTCCGGTCGAGAGAGGTGATGAAACCGCAGACGTGCAAGTGGTGAATCGTTGCATAAGTGCGATCGGAGAATTGGTTGTTTGAGCCCCAGAACTTCCTTAGCGAACTGCGTTTGGCTGGACAATTCCGACATGGCGATTATGGCAGAAACTGGAGCGACAGCCGTACACAATCCCCTCAGCAACTTGCGCCTGGGAAGTGAAATTGCACCGATTTTGAAATACCGTCAAGCGGGAGTAAACGTATCTTTTGGCTGTGACGGCGCTGCTAGCAATGACTCTCAAGATTTGCTAGAAGCGATTAAAATTGGTTCGATTTTGCACAATATCACGGATTTGGATTACCGCAAATGGATTACACCGCGCCAGTCTGTAGAAATGGCATCCCTAGGAGGAGCAAAAGGCTTGAATCTCGCCGATGAAATTGGTTCGCTGACAGTCGGTAAAAAAGCAGATTTTGCGCTGTATGATTTAACCAGTTTATCATTGCTGCCGCGCACCGCTCCGATTGGCTTGCTGATTTTGGGACGCCCGACTAATGCGGTAGACAGCGTTTGGGTAAACGGCAAGCAAATTGTAGCCGAAGGTAAGGTGAAAACGATCGATGTTGATGCTTTGAGGCGGGAATTATTCGATCGCAGCGAGTGGACGAGCAAGCGTCAATCGCAAACTGTGAGCGAGATTGAAGCCCATTACCGCCAAGTGATGAAACTGCAAGGTTATTCTTAAAAGCTATCCTCTGTTTTCATACAAAACTATCCTGTCCTTGGCTACAATCTCAAGTACAATTAGACACCGTATTTTAGGGATCACCAGCGTTAAAAGTTAGTTAAATTATCGCATACAGCCTCAAACAAAAAATATCGGTAACAATAAATGCAGCAAAAGTAAATTAATTACAACAGGTAAGTCATAATAGAAAAGTAAGATCGCTCCCCAACTAGAGATAACAGTTATGTTACTGAAAACCAAGCTGGCTACTGTCGCCATCATTACATTAGCAATTTTCGCAGAATTAGCGCCGGCACTTAAAATTAACCCCATCAACCTCGCAAATCCTAATCACTCAAAAGCTGCAGCCATGATACCCCCTAACAACCAGAGCGATGTAGACGCCAGACTTGTTGCAGCTAATACCAAATTTGGTTTTAACTTGTTCAACACCCTCAGCAAACAACAGCCGAATCAAAATATCTTTATTTCCCCTACTTCTGTCGCCCTCGCACTGTCAATGACATACAACGGAGTTAGCGGAGAAACCAAAAAAGAAATGACAAAAGTTCTCGAATTTACGGGAATGACTCCGCAAGAAATCAACGCAGCAAATCAAGGTTTGCAAAATAGTTTGCAGAAAGTTGACCCCAATATCCAAGTATTAATTGCTAACTCGCTTTGGGCGCAACAAGGCTTCTCCTTAAAACCAGAATTTCTGCAAACAAATCAAAAATACTACAATGCTAATCTTACCGAACTAAACTTTAGTAATCCGCAAGCTCTTAGCATCATTAACAACTGGGTGAGCCAAAAAACTCAAGGAAAAATCGATAAAATTGTCGATAAAATTAGCCCCGATGGAGTCTTGTTTTTGATTAACGCTATCTATTTCAAAGGCAACTGGAAAACCCCCTTTGATAAATCTCAAACTGCGAACAAAACATTCTCTTTAACCGACGGCAGTTCAAAACAGCATCCGATGATGTCCCAGAAAGGCATTTATGGGTACTACGAAACAGACACATTTCAAGCAGTCAGTTTACCTTATGGAAAAGAAGGCGCTCTGGCTATGTATATTTTCTTGCCCAACTCCAATAGCAATGTGGCAGCTTTATTGCAGCAATTAACACCAGAAAACTGGAATGAATGGATGCAAGAATTTACAAATGTACAGGGTACGATTGAAATACCCCGCTTCAAAATAGAGTATGAAGTTGAACTCGAAAACACACTCACAGCTTTGGGCATGGCAGGAATTTTTGATATATCAAAAGCCGATTTTTCTGCGATGACTGATACCAAGGTAGCAGTAGATTCAGTAAAACACAAAACATTTGTGGAAGTGAACGAAGAAGGTACAGAAGCAGCCGCCGTCACTTCCATCAGCATAGGCAGATCTAGATCGTCTTTTCAAATGAATGTAAACCGTCCATTCTTTTGTGTCATTCAAGACCATACTACAGGAACAATATTATTTATGGGTATCATTGTTGACCCCCAATAATATCAAAAATAGTAGGTGCGTCATTCGATTTTAGATTTTAGATTTTAGATTTTGGATTGACCCCACGGATAAAGGCGGGGGCTTGAGGATTTTAGATTTTGGATTGATTCCACGGATAAATCATGTGGCGGGTACCATC
>JAICRN010000527.1 GCA_025937335.1 Microcoleus sp. TY_ISSM_2_bin.22 | reverse complement strand
GGCAACACTTGAATTACCACATCAGCATATTGCTTTTGCGGGTCGATGTAGGCGGTAAAATCCGGTTTGCGAGCATTGATCGCAAACAGCACGTCTTCGTAACGGTGGCCCCGTTCCGCCATGTCGCGCTGGATTTTCCAAGCAATTTTTACCTCGTCGCTGATGTCGAGGTAGACGCTGAAGTCGAGGAGCGATCGAACTCGCTCGTCGTACAGCGGATGCAGCCCCTCAATCACAATCACGTGATTCGGCTCTACCCTTTCGGGCGGGTCGATCATACCGGTTTCGTGGTTGTAGATCGGCTTGTCGATCGCATGACCTTCTTTGAGGGCCTTCATTTGCTCGGCCATCAGGTCAAAATTGTTGGCTCTGGGGTCAAGGGCAGTAATCCCTGTTTCCTTGCGCTGCTTGCGATCGAGACTGTGATAGTCGTCAAGGCAGATTACAGTCACGAAATCTTCCCCGAACAAATCTGTCAATCGGCGCAAAAAAGTAGATTTTCCGCATCCGGAGTCTCCGGCAACGCCAATTAAAACCACGCGATCCGGCTTACTTGTCATAGTTTCCCTCTAACAAAATCACTGTTTACTAACTAACTCAAGTCTAGATTCCACAAAATTTCAGCCCGCAGGTACCGATAAGCAGGCTTTGTGCTGCTTTGCTACCCCGAGAGCATCGAGTTCTCACCAGCATACAGCAGTGAGTTGACTGCCTGCCCGGGAAGAGCCAAGCAATCTTCAAGGCAAGTAATTAATACTAACTTTAGTGGTTAATCTTACCAGAATGCGTCCGCCCCCTACAAGCTCAACCTCATTAAACTGCTCGAATCTTCCTCGATCGGGTGGGGCGCTCTCCAAATCAGAAGGACTTATCGGGTCAGATCCCCCGATCGGGTAAAATATTGGCAGTACGCAGACAACAATAGCTATAGGTCAACACCTGAACGCAGCCGGACTCGGCAAGCGTGATGTTCGGCTAATTGGAAATTCCAGACGCGAGCGATCGCAACTTGACACTCCCGCCGGCGTGGGAAGGCCCAAAGATTGGCGTGGCCAATTAGTCTAGATGGCCTTAAAAAAAAAGTAAATTGAGTCTAACGTCACATTCTCTCTCTTTATAACTCTGTATCGTGAAGGACAAGCAACAAATGTACAGCCCGAGCATATCTGGTGTAGCGGCCAACTCAGAATCAGGCAGCCGCATCTTTGTTTACGAAGTGGAGGGTATGCGTCAGAGCAAAGCAACTGACCAAACAAGTAACCCGATTCGCCGTAGCGGCAGCGTATTTATCTCTGTACCCTACGATCGCATGAATCAGGAAATGCGCAGAATTGCTGGCATGGGTGGCAAAATCATCAGCATCCGCCCCTTAAACGGCGCTCCCGAAACTAATAACGGCAAAGTCGCACCAGAAGCAGGGCTACAGAGTCAGAAATCTGGAGAAAAAACTAAGCCCATGACTCAAGCCAAGGAAAAAGTTCAGGTTCCTGTCAACCTCTACAAGCCGGCCAATCCCTATATTGGTAAGTGCATTTCTACAGAAGAATTAGTCAGAGAAGGCGGCGAAGGCACAGTCCGTCACGTCAAATTTGACATCTCTGGAGGCAATCTGCACTATCTGGAAGGTCAAAGTATTGGCATTATTCCAGATGGCACTGATAAGAACGGCAAACCTCACAAAATTCGGCTTTATTCGATCGCCTCCACCCGTCACGGAGACGATGTAGACGACAAAACAGTCTCTCTGTGCGTTCGCCGCCTAGAGTACAAAAGCCCAGAAACCGGTGAAAAAGTCTTTGGTGTGTGTTCGACTTTTCTCACCGCTTTGCAACCTGGAGATGATGTCAAAATCACCGGCCCTGTAGGCAAGGAAATGTTATTGCCTGACGATGAGGAGGCCACCATTATTATGATGGCTACGGGTACGGGTATTGCTCCTTTCCGGGCGTATTTGTGGCGGATGTTTAAAGAGAACAATCCCGATTACAAATTCAAAGGTTTAGCTTGGCTGTTCTTTGGCGTTGCTTACACTCCCAACATTCTGTATAAGGAAGAGTTGGAGCAATTGCAACAAGAATTCCCCGATAATTTCCGCTTGACTTATGCCATCAGCCGCGAGCAAAAGAATGCTGACGGCGGCAAGATGTACATTCAAAACCGGATTCAAGAAAACGCAGACCAATTGTGGGAATTGGTTCAAAAACCGAATACTCACACTTATATCTGCGGTTTGAAGGGCATGGAAGGTGGAATTGATGAGGGAATGTCGGCGGCGTCTAGCAAGTACGGTGTTGACTGGGCTGCCTATCAGAAACAGTTGAAGAAAGAACACCGTTGGCACGTTGAAACTTATTAATGTGTTACCTGATTTAATCTGATTTGTAGGGTGGGCTTGGCTCGCCCTACAATGGTTTTTAGGGCAATTGTATCCGACTTGTAAGGTAGGGAATGCGTACCCTACAATACTATTTTGATTGCTCCGGTACGGGAATAGCCTACAATGGTTGTGGCTTAATTGAGTTTCTACGGGTCAAAGTCGTGGCTTTCAAAATTGGTTTGTTAGGTTTGGGTACAGTTGGCGCGGGAACAGCAGAGATTTTGCTCTCCCCAGACGGCCGCCATCCGCTGTTGCAGGAATTGGAAATCTATCGGGTGGGAGTTCGCGATATTTCTCGAACTCGGTCTTTACAATTGCCAGAAAATGTGCTGACAACTGACCTAGAAGCGATCGCTACTGACCCGGAAATTGATATTGTAGTAGAACTGATTGGCGGATTGGAACCGGCGCGATCGCTCATTTTACAAGCTATTGCCAGCGGCAAGCACGTCGTCACTGCCAACAAAGCAGTTATCGCCCGCTACGGAAATGAAATCTTCGAGGCCGCCAACAAAAAAGGCGTTTACGTAATGCTAGAAGCTGCTGTCGGCGGCGGCATTCCAGTCATTCAAAGCCTGAAACAATCCTTAGGTGCCAACCGCATTCAAACTGTCACCGGCATCGTCAACGGCACAACTAATTACATCCTGACGCGGATGCAAACAGAAGGCGCAGACTTTGGCGAAGTGCTCGCCGACGCCCAGCAATTAGGTTTTGCTGAAGCTGACCCCACAGCAGATGTAGATGGATTTGATGCGGCCGATAAAATTGCTATTTTAGCCTCGCTAGCTTTTGGCGGACGCATCAAATTAGCAGATGTTCACTGCGAAGGTATCAGAAAAGTTAGTGCGGCTGATATTGACTACGCCGACAAGCTGGGATTTGCGATCAAATTGTTGGCTATTGCTCGAGAAACCTCCCCCTACAATGGCAAGCAAGCGGAGGGAGAAAGCGAACTGCTGTCAATTCGAGTGCATCCGAGTTTTGTGCCCAAAACTCATCCGCTGGCGAGTGTTAACGGGGTTTACAATGCAATTTTAGTCGAAGGAGAGCCGATCGGGCAATTGATGCTGTACGGGCGCGGCGCCGGTGCGGGCCCCACAGCTAGCGCCGTAGTATCCGACATTATGAATGTGGCGGCCATCCTGAAAACCGAAACTGTTCCGATTCCCCATCCTTTGCTGAGTTGCAGTCACCAACACTACTGCAAAATTGCTCCGATGCAGGAACTTGTTACTCGCTTTTACGCCCGTTTTCTGACGCGCGATACTCCGGGGGTAATTGGCAAACTCGGCACTTGTTTCGGCAACCACAAAGTTAGTTTGGAATCTGTTGTGCAGACGGGAATTCACGGCGATTTAGCAGAAATTGTCGTCGTGACTCACGATGTTAGGGAAGGTAATTTTCAACAAGCACTCGATGAAATTCGCGCGATGGAAGCAGTCGATAGTATTGCTAGCACGTTGCGAGTTTTGTAAAAGTGATTTGCTAGGGGCGGGTTTCACCGAGAAAATTTGCCAACAATCTCCAATCTCTAAAACCCGCCCTCGCCCAACGATAAATCCCGACGTACATTTGGCGGATTTGGTAGGGGCGGGTTTCACCGACAATATTTGCCAACAATCTCCAATCTCTAAAACCCGCCCTCACCCAACGATAAATCCCGATGTACATTTTTCGCTTTTGATATACGTGGGGGCGGGTTTATGTAGATTGTTTGTGGTAATTAAATATTGTTGGTAAAACCCGCCCCTACCAAATAATGAAAACAACCAAATCTGATTTTGTCGATGTGTTGTGCGGGGGCGGGTTTATGTAGATTTTTTGTACTTATTAAATATTGTTGGTAAAACCGGCGGCTACCAGATAATGAAAGGAACAGAATTGGATTTTGTCGATCGCCAAACGGGAAGGCACTTGCTAGATTCCCTGTATGAAAAATTTGCCAAACCCCAACTGCACGATACTTTTAAACCCAATAACCCGTCTATTTATAT
>JAICRN010000665.1 GCA_025937335.1 Microcoleus sp. TY_ISSM_2_bin.22 | reverse complement strand
GATATTGTCCGGTCGCTCAAACATTGCGATCTTACCCAGTTAGAGGGCTGTTTTAATAGTTATCAACCAAACGATCGAATTAACAACAAACAAAAAGGTATAAAAAATAAAGAAAGATGGAGCGCAGAGAGCTCTCCATAAAGAAGGCATTTTAATTGTTTTTAATAAACCGAGCGGGTGAACAAGACCTTCCGGAATTGAGCGATTATTAAAACTTTCATCCAAGGCGCTTTCATTATTCAAGAATTGGGTAATTGCATGGACTCTTTGTATATAATATAATTGCACCTTCCAGTAGGTAGCTTCTAAAAACCAGAAACCAAAAATTATAACGTATCCTAGGGGAACCAACGCATCTATTTTGCTTGTAAAAACCCAACCAATCAACCCTACCCAAATAGTAATTGCCGCAGTTTTTAATTGCATCATAATTGTTGTGAAGTTAGCTATTTTTTTCTCTAGTTCCTCTGCTCCTTTTTGCAGCATTGCTAGCTGAAATTCAAATCGATCCATGTTTGATTCGGCGAACGTATATATTAGAGTTATACAAAAAATTATAATCTTTTTTTCTTCCCGTGTCGTTAGAGAACTTCACCTGACGCACCCTACAAGTCGATTTTAGATTATATAGTAAGGTGCGTCAGGTCCTGAAATTCCCGATCGCCGTTAGAGAACTTCGCCTGACGCAGCCTACAAGTCGATTTTTGTGTGACAGTTGCGTCCAGGACTATTAAAGTCACGCACCTTACTGAATTAAATTAAATCCGGTACATCAGGTTTTACTCGGCGCTCGTACCAGTTCATTAATGGGGTCGAAGTAATGCCGTGCAAAATCACAGAAATTACGATTGTTGTAAAGGTAATCCAGGCAATTTTTTCGGCTGTTTCTCCTTCCAAACCTTTACCAAAAGCATAGGTAAGATAATAGATAGAACCGACTCCACGAATGCCGAACCAACCGCACAGCCAGCGGCTGACGGGATGCAAAGGACTGCCGATCGTACTGATCCAAGCTCCCACAGGCCGGATTAAAAAAATCAACAATCCAGCTACCAAGAGGGAGTATCCTCCATAGGCCAACATAGGCTCTAGGCGCAAAAGCGAACCTAATAGCAAAATAGTTGCTATTTCCATTAACTTTTCAATGCGCTCGGTAAAGTGGAGTTGGGAAAGCGGTTTTTCTGGGTTGCGGTAACTCCGCTGCATCACAATTCCTGCTACAAAAACTGCGAGAAATCCGTAGCCGTTGACTACTTCGGTGAGGGAATATGTGAGCAGAATTGTGCTGAGAGCAATGAAATCTTCCATTAATTGATCGGCCGGTCGATAGCATTGGAGTCGGCGATCGATCCAGGTGACGGCTTTAGCTACTAAAATTCCCATAACGATACCTGTGGCGATCGCCCAAATCAAGTCAACTGCTACCCACTGCGAAAACCAGTTCGGCCAGTTGTTATCTTTTAGCGCATAAATGCCGAAATAAACAAAGGGAAAAGCTAAAGCATCGTTTAAACCGCCTTCTGATGTTAAACCAAAGCGCAATTCATCGCGATCGCCTATATGTGCTAATTGAACTTCTGAGGCTAAAACAGGATCGGTGGGAGCGAGAATTGCTCCCAATAAAATTGCCGCCCCCCAATCTAATTTCACGAACCAATGACTGAAAGCGGCCACCGCAAAAATCGAAATTGGCATTAAAAAACCGATCAGCCGCGCTGTAGAATTCCAAGCCCAAAATTGTAGCGGGCGATCCATTTTTAAGCCACAACTGAACAGAGAAACAATAACTACAAATTCTGAAAGTCTTTCTAAAAATTGAGCTTCGGGACGCAAGTCAATCAGCTTGACGCCGTAGGGCCCCAATCCGATACCGACAATTAGATAAATTAAGGCATAAGACACCGGCAATCCTGAAATCCATCCGGAACCCAAGGTAACGGTCAGCAGGAGGATGCCAATAACTAGCAAGTTGAGAATGTAATCATCCACCATAGCGATCGCACTTTTAATCAGGTTTACCAAGTGCGATTTTTACAGATAAAAGCTTCTCGGGCATCCACCGCCCGCTAGATTCACCTATCCTCCGAAAGTTGCAGTTGTTATACCAAATTCTTTATGCTTCTAGCCTGCTACGGCTGGCTTTGTTTTTGCACCCCGTAAACTCCGTGACTTACAATCTCCCGGAATTCTTTATTTCATTCATCGGACTAATAACTAATGACTGATGACTAATGACTGATGACTAATTAGAAAGCCCACTTTTTTCGGTAGCGATGATGTGCAAATCTACGTGTTTGAGCGATCGCACTAACTGTTGAGTCAAAGAACCCCGCAGCAGCAAATGCCAGCGGGATTGCTGGCTTTCGCCGATCACAATTTGAGTAATGCGATACTGTTTAGCTACCTCCGAGATCGCTTTGGCTATATTTGTGCCGTTTACCCGCAAAAAATTCCCGTTAAATTCTTGACAGAGTTTCTCACAAGTTTCAACGTGCAAGCTTTCTGCTTTTGTTAAAAATCGGTCTGGATCGTTGACAAACACAGCATAAAATTGGGCATTCATGTAGCTAGCAATCCTCGCGCCCCGCCGCAGCAGTTGCAAGGAATTCGGATAAGTCGAGATGCACACTAATACTCGTTCGTGAATGTTGCAAGATTGACCTTTTAAAGTTGCTGCCTCGTCTTCAACATTGTCTGCTACTTCTCGCAGGGCGAGTTCTCGCAAAGCAATTAAATGACGGCGCTGGAAAAAGTTTTCTAAAGATTGTTCAATTTTTTCGGGAGCATAAATTTTGCCTTCTAGCAACCTTTCTTCTAAAGTTTCCGGCGTGACATCGACAACGACTATTTCGTCAGCAGCTTCGAGGACGCGATCGGGCACTCGCTCTCGCACTACAATTCCGGTAATTCGAGCTACTAAATCGTTGAGACTTTCTATGTGCTGAATGTTGAGGGTGGAGAAAACATCAATTCCAGCATTCAGAATTAGTTCGACATCTTGATATCGTTTTTCTCGCAGAGAACCCGGAATATTTGTATGAGCCAGTTCGTCTATTAATGCTAATTGAGGAC
Organism: Microcoleus sp. TY_ISSM_2_bin.22; assembly: GCA_025937335.1. Classification (GTDB taxonomy): domain Bacteria; phylum Cyanobacteriota; class Cyanobacteriia; order Cyanobacteriales; family Microcoleaceae; genus Microcoleus. The sequence goes on along the minus strand of JAICRN010000665.1, from coordinate 111 downwards.
GGCGTTCTATGACAGCATCCGTATCCATTTCGGTGAGCATTTTTTCGCGGCGCAGCATTTGTTTTTTGGGTACTATTTCTAGTCCCTCGGCTTTAGCTGCTGTCTCTTTTC
>JAICRN010000642.1 GCA_025937335.1 Microcoleus sp. TY_ISSM_2_bin.22 | reverse complement strand
GTAGGGGCGATCGCACAACATCGGCCTTATTTCCCGCAAACAGCATCCAGGGTACTGCTAAATGGATTGTCAAAGAAGCGGGAGTCATTGCGGGATTGCCAATTGCCGATCGCACATTTAAACTTTTAGACAGCGGCCTCAGTTTCATTCCCCAAGTACCCGAAGGAAAACTGTGCGAAAAAGGAGAAGTAATTGCCGAGATTTCCGGCAATTTCGATGCACTGCTAACCGGAGAAAGAGTAGCATTAAACTTGGCAATGCGTTTGAGCGGCATCGCTACTTTGACTCAGAAATATGTTGACAAAATTGCCGATTTGCCCGTGCAATTGGTGGATACCCGCAAGACAACGCCGGGGTTAAGATTGTTGGAAAAATACGCGACTCAAGTCGGCGGTGCTTGCAATCACAGGATGGGATTAGATGACGCGGTGATGGTGAAAGACAATCACATTGCGGCGGCTGGGGGAATTGCAGAGGCGATCGCCTTAATTCGCAATTCTATCCCCTATCCGCTGACGATCGAAGTCGAAACCGAAACTCTGGCTGAAGTAGAAACAGCTTTGCAGCACAAAGCCGATATTATCATGTTAGATAATATGTCCTTTGATTTGATGCGGCAGGCAGTGGCAATAATTCGCGAAAAGAGCGATCGGGTAAAAATCGAAGCTTCCGGCAATGTTACTTTAGAAACTATTAGGAGTGTCGCCGAAACCGGAGTTGACTATATTTCTACCAGTGCTCCGATTACGCGATCGACTTGGCTGGATTTGAGCATGAAAATTCAGAGTCATTAGTCATCAGTCATTAGTCATTAGTGTTGAGAAAACCATCAAAGCCCGGCGAATATAATTTGCGCGTCTACAGGCTTGCGTCCGCGCAACGCGAGACTGGAAGAATCAAGAGGCTAAATTAGCTAGATTTTTTTATGACTGCTGACTAATGACTGCTGACTAATTACTCTTAACAATTACTTCGAGATAAAATGAACCCAAAAATTCCCGTCAGGTATACAGAGGCTGCGGATTAAGCGGTAAGTATAGTGCAAGTAAGCACCGCTGACACTTGTATCGTAGCCAGTTCGGAACCACTCGCCATAGGGATCGTGGACGAAAAATCCCTCGCTGTCGTAGCCTGATGCAACTATAATGTGACCGAAAGACGTGAAGTATCCGTGGATGACAGCGGGATTTCCGCTCGCTAGCCAATCTTGAACGTCATCAATAGTTGCATTCTCGGTAAAGAAATCTTGAGCGCCGTAATCTCTAACAATCTTTGCTAAATCGTAGGGGTCCCAGCGACTGTAACCTTTGGCGATCGCATATTCGTAAAGTTCGTCTTCATATTGCCCGGTTTGTTTGCGGCGTGGCACCTTCAAAAATTCCATACACATCGCTAATGAAGTTACATTGCAAGAACCTGTAGGATTGTTCAAGTTATCCATTTGCGATAGATAAGGAATGCCAAGCCTGACAGTTGGGGGATTCGGTTTGGGATAAAATAGAACGCCATCTTGAGTAATTTGAGCGTGTGCTCCGAAAACATACCAAATCCCTGAACCTTTGAAAGACTCGTTGCGGAGAGCAACTCTGATGTGACCGCGAGCCGGAGCATAAGCCAGGATCTCAAACTCTTTTCCGGCTGGTATTACTTGTTTTTCCAAGTCCTGAAGTTGAGAAGACGCCAGCGGTTTTGATTTAAAAATCGTGTCTCTGAGCGTTTTCAGGATCAGGGGATGTGTGGGAATCTCCTCTGGTTTGGTTTCGATCAGCTTTTTGGCTGTGACTGCTCCCAAAAAACCCGGTTCGCCGCACTTCATCAGAGTTTGAAATCGGTGGAGAGTGGCCGTAGAGAGAGGGCCAAAAATTCCGTCTACGGGAGGCTTCAGTAAACCCAGGTCAATGAGACGGCTTTGAATTTGGCCACTGAGTTCGTCGTCTGCAGCGATTGCTTTGGCATCGTACCTAATTTTTGAGTTGAGAAAGTTTTGTAATTTCATGTTTGCCTGCCCCTGTCAATCGATTTTAGATTTTAGATTTTAGATTTTAGATTTTAGAATTACGATCGTCGATCGATCTGGTTTCCCTAGACTAAATTGCTTGCTCGTCAATAATTCCCCGTTTATCCTCTCATAAAATTACGGTAATTTTCCCGACCGTCCGTACCTTAAAGACTTCATATTAATTATTTGAGACACGCTGAGATCTGGCACCATTCTCAATAAGCTGCTTGCGGGCGGGCTAGAAGATCCCAATCCACAAGACTCTTTGTGGAAAATGCCCGAAAGCCGGTTAAGCGAGAATGGTGCCAGATGTGAGTACAAACCTTTAAGGCGAAGGCCGATCGAATTTCACGCACTATTGACTAAAAATCCCTGATGCTCATTGACATTGTTTCTGCCCGATGCCCAATGCCGTTGGATGCCTCAAAAGCACAGCTATGGTAGAATTGCCCTGTTGAGGCGATGTCCGATTTATGCTTCGTTCGGGCGAATTACCACAACACCCATCGCGTCGGGAGACAGATATTTGACGGCGGCTTCTCGGAGATTCTCGGCAGTCTGAGCTTGGATGCAGGCAGCATAGTTGAGAGCGGGAGCGATATCTCCTACCATCGACTGATAGTAACCGTACAAACTTGCTCGATCGCTCGGAGTTTCGTTACCAAAGATAAACCGATTTGCTACTTGCGTGCGGATGCGTGAAATTTCGGCATCTGTCACCAATTCGGTTTGGAGAGTGCGGATGTGTTGGACGATGGCAGCTTCCACTGCTGCCAAGTTTTCTGTCGGCAGTTGAGCGGAAATCGAGAACACGCCGCCGAGTCGCTGAGTCATGTTGCTGACCGAAATTGACGAAACTAGCCCTTTTTCTTCGCGCAAATCCTGAACCAAGCGAGTTGTGCGGCCGTGACCCAATATTGTCGCCAAAACGTCGAGGGCATAAGTTTCGGACATTTCCACGAAACCTGGCACGCGCCACATCACGATCAGTCGCGCTTGCTGAAGGGCAGGGTCTACAAATTCGCGGCGGACTGTTTCTGTAAACGGCGATTCTTGCCCGTAGTTGAGGGTTTGGGATTCTGGGTGAAAGTTGCCGACAGCAGGCACATTTATTTTGTTGTTTTGTGCTGTACTTTTTGCTGCAAAACTGTCTGCGACAATTTCTATTAGTCGATCGACTGGCAGATTGCCTACAGCTACGGCGGTCATCGCCCCTGGGTGATATCTGCTGCTGTGGAAATCCCGCATTTGTTGCGCTGTCAACTGTTCGATTACCGCAGTCGGGCCGAGTACCGGTCGCTTGTACGGCAGGACTTCAAAGGCTAATTCCATCGATCGCTGATAGGTGCGGCGGCGGGGATTG
>JAICRN010000672.1 GCA_025937335.1 Microcoleus sp. TY_ISSM_2_bin.22 | reverse complement strand
TGGCGCGCGGACAACGAATTAGAGGAAGCGGAATTTGTAGCAGGTCAAATTCATTCCTTGAAGCGCCAAAACTCCGAATACGAAAACGGCAGTAACTTTGCGATTCTCTACCGCACAAAAGCTCAATCTCGATCCTTTGAAGAAGCGTTAATGCGTTTAGACATTCCTTACAATATTGTCGGCGGTCTAAAGTTTTACGATCGCAAAGAAATCAAAGATATCCTAGCATACCTGCGGGCGCTGGCCAATCCCGACGATAGCGTCAGCCTCAAACGCATCATCAATACTCCCCGTCGCGGCATTGGGGATACCACATTTTCCAAAATCGAAGACGCTGCAACTCAGTTAGGCATTCCGTTGTGGGAAATCCTCAGCGATGAGTCTTCTGTCAATACTCTAGCAGGGCGATCGGCAAAAGCTATTATTAAGTTTGCCGAAATGATTGGTCGTTGGCAATCGCAAGTTGAAACTCTGCCGGCTTCGCAAATTGTCCAAGGAATTATCCAAGATTCAGGCTACATTGAAGATTTGAAAAATCAAGGAACCGACGAAGCCACAAATCGCATAGAAAACGTCATAGAATTGTACAATGCAGTGCTGCAATTTGAAGAACAAAACGAAGAACCGACGCTGACATCATTTTTAGCAAAAGCATCTTTAGCATCGGATTTAGATGACTTGCAGGAAGAAGATTCCCGCGTGTCGCTGATGACGCTGCACTCGGCAAAAGGATTAGAATTTCCCGTAGTATTTTTAGTCGGGATGGAACAGGGTTTATTTCCTAATTTCCGCAGTTTGGACGACCCGAAAGCGATCGAAGAAGAACGCCGTTTGTGCTACGTCGGCATCACTCGCGCCCAGGAATTGCTATTTCTCACCCACACTCGCGAACGCCGCCTCTGGGGAGGTTTCCGGGAACACTGCACCCCTTCGCTATTCTTAGGGGAATTGCCGCCACATTTGCTGGCTGGAAGTGCGAAGAAAACTAAAGCGGGGAAAACGGGTGCATCTAAGGGAAAAACTAATAATGCAGCCGCTAATTCTGCGAGTTCTAAAGCTGGAAACAATGGACAATCGGCGGATTGGCAAACGGGCGATCGGGTTTTTCATCATGCTTTTGGAGTTGGAGAAATTACCCACGTTTTGGGAGAGGGCGACAAAACTAATCTGGCAATTAAGTTTTCGGGTTTGGGCCGAAAAATCATCGATCCGAGAACAGCTAAGTTGCAGCGAGTCTAAGTAAAAATATCAGAGTTTGCCGCGCTTGAAACCGCCTCAATAAACAAGATTACTTCCATTCGCAAAGCATCTGCGTTAATCTGCGTTAATCTGCACACATCTGCGGTTCCCCCATCCATCCAAGATTTATGCAATAACTCTAATCTGTAAAACTTCGCATGGCTAATAACGCCGTCCCATAAGCAGCAGCAGTATGAATCGGCGTTTCAACAGGTACTTTTAAATAACGCTTTCTAATCGCACTCCAAACCGAATTTTTTGCCCCCCCGCCAGCAGTATAAACCTTTGTCAAAGGAGTTGCACCCAATTCTTGCAATAATTGATATCCCCGCGCTTCAATCCGCGCTATGCTTTCTAGCAAACCGTGCAGAAATTCCACTGAATCAGTTGGACGCGGTTCGAGTCGGGGCGGTAAATTCGGGTCATTAATGGGAAAGCGATCGCCCTTTTTCAACAATGGGTAATAATCCAGCAAACTCTCTTGTTCTGGATAAATTTGTGTGCTATAATTCTCCAACTCAACATCACTAAAAAAGTGTCGCAGCACTGCACCTCCGGTATTAGAAGCGCCTCCAACCAACCACAAATCGCCTAATTTGTGACTGTAAATCCCGTATCTAGAATCATCGACGCGGGTATGACTTAACAGTTTGACTGCTAGTGTAGAACCGAGAGAAGTTACTGCTTCCCCTGGTAAATTGACACCGCTTGCTAAAAATGCGGCAATACTATCGGTTGTACCAGCACAAACCATACAATCGCGGGGAAAACCGAAGCGATCGCCCACTTGAGCTCTCACTTCCCCCACAGGCGTGCCCGGTGCGACAACTTGTGGCAATTGAGGAGTTGCAGCGCCCGCAATTCCCTCTATCAGCCAATTCGGATAGCACAAAGTATCAACATCAAAACCGAGTTTCAAAGCATTGTGATAGTCGCTAATTCCCAATTTTCCGTGCAGCAGAAATGCCAGCCAGTCAGCTTGATGCAGGAAATAAAGCTTCTCAACAACAGGCAAGATGCCTGTTCCACAAAGGCTCAATTGTTTTGTGGGGTGGGCTTCTAGCCCGCCCTCCTGCCACCACAGAAGTTTTGCCAGACTGGATGTTGCGCTCAATACTGTGTGGTTATCCGGCGCGATCGCCCGCAACCTCTCTGTCACCGCTGCACCGCGCGCATCATTGTATAAAATGGGTTCGCATACGGGTATACCGTCGGTATTGCACAGCATAACAGTGGAAGATGTGCCGTCAAGGGCGATCGCCCTTACCTGATTGCGGATTGTTGGGGGAATTTGCTCGATCGAGTCCCACAGCGCATTTTGCCAAACCGATGGCAATTCAGGCAGTTGTTGCCCGTTGTTGGCAAAAGTATATTCTGTCTCACAATGTATTGTACCCTGGGAGTCTATGACAGTCGATCGCGCGCCCGTCGTGCCGAAATCTATTCCCAAATAAAGATTCATTTGCCACTCCCGCGATTTTTCCTATATTTGACGAAACCACAAAGTTTATTTGCATCCTGCCTCTAGTTGTTTAATGATATCTCTGACTTTTATTGGCATTTATTATTAATGTAAGTAACAAATAATGAAATGACAAAAATCCGATAACTTCGTAGAAAAATATCCTTAAAAAAAGACTTGACAAAGGGAAGAAATCGCTATAAATTACAGCTTACAGCTCTTGATGCGAGAGAAGAACCATAACGCCACTTCACACCCAAACCCCGGAACCCACCCCACCACCCACACAGTTGCCTAGGGAGGTGCCCCTCTGGTGCTTGTTTATTATAGGTTAGGTTTTTTGTGTCCAACCAACTGCCTCCTTTTCTCCAACCGACGCGATCGCCTAACTTCTTTTCAGTATCCCAATCAACTTTGCCGCCCACTT
>JAICRN010000452.1 GCA_025937335.1 Microcoleus sp. TY_ISSM_2_bin.22 | reverse complement strand
GTACAAAATCCCGACAAGTTAGCTGTAAAAATAGTCGCTTTTTCCTTAATTATTTCTACCTGCACCCTACTTTATTATTTGGGTAAATTACCGGAATATGTGATTGGTATAGTTATTTTTGGAGGAAGAGGAGAACTCGTACAAGTGGTACAATCACCACATCAATTAAAATCTGTTTACTGCTATTACAGCGGGGACTTATTCATCAACGATCGCGATGATACCACAGGGTCATGCGGGCTGAGGTTAAGATACAAGTTAATGCCTTTTATTGAAAAAAAAATCTTCTCTTCTGATGGGCAAGAGCTTTATTTTAGAGTCAATGAAAATGAAAACGAACCTAATGTGCCACCTTCGCCTATGAAGAAGACAGGTGACAAGGCAGAGGCACTAATAGTAAAGAAAAAAAAGAATATCTGCAGAATTAAATGGCTCAACAATAATCAAATTCAAATACCGACAGGGGAAATTATTTCACCTTGATCGGAGGTGTATCACCGCTCATTCCTCCACCGGCAACAAAGAAACGTGAGCGGAAACAATCTTCCACCCTTGAGGAAACTTCCGCCACATCTGACTCTGCCGCCCCAGCCGCACTACTCCATCCATTACACGGCGAAATTCCACCGTCACAGCCGCCGTGTCTGCATCGAATGCCACGACTTTGAGGTTGAACATTTCTCGATCGACATTTACAGGCGATCGCCCTTTGCGAAAAGCCCTCACCTCATCACTCCCGTACAGGTTCTCCGTCACCCCAAACCGCACGACTTCCGGCGCATCCCAGAACAAATTATCGAGAGTTTCAATATCATTCGTACAAAGAGCTTTTTCGTATTTTAAATATAGTTCAGTTAACTCAGTCACCACAGCATAATCATTGATAACAGTCATTCGATTTTCGATTTTCGATTTTCGATTTTCGATTTTAGATTGACACCACTTGACACCACGGATAAATCCGGGGGCTTGAGGATGCAACGATTTTGGATTTTGGATTGATTCCACGGATCAATCACGTGGCGGGTACCATCAAGAAATTATTGGTCATAAATTGTAGATTTTAAAACTCTTAACTTTCACAGGTTTTGTTTGCAATAAGGAATTTAGTCTTTATTGCAAACAAAACTAATTACTGGAAATTAATGCTCAATTTTGAGCGAAATAATCTTGTCACCTTGGCGGATAGCATTGACGACAGACATATCCTCAGTTTTGCCAAAAGTTGTGTGAACTCCATCTAAATGTGACTGGGGAGAATGGCAAATAAAGAATTGGCTGCCACCCGTATCGCGGCCTGCGTGAGCCATCGATAAAGTTCCTGCCAAATGTTTGTTCGAGTTGATTTCGCACTTGATTTTGTAGCCGGGGCCGCCAGTTCCATTGCCTTTTGGACAGCCACCTTGAATCATAAAGTTAGGAATGACTCGGTGAAAGGACAATCCATCGTAAAAACCTTTTTCCGCCAAGTCAACAAAATTCTTCACTGTGTTAGGCGCATCCGCATCGAACAATTCCAAATTGATTGTGCCTTTGTCGGTTTCCATAATAGCGCGGGTCATGATTTCTCCTGGCTTCCTAAAATGATTGTGTTGCCTGCGTGTTAATTGCGGACTTCGCTTTTATAGCGACAGGTTTTAAACTGTCGTTATATTGTGGCTTTCAGAAGTGTAGCATATTCCCGCAACTCTCATAGGACTTATGTGCGCTTTCTGAGAAAACTCGGTTTATTGCGAGATTTCTGGTTAGCAAAGCCAATATTTTCGGAGACACCGAGTTTGTTACCCTCAGTGATATTTTAATTGTTGGTCACTTGCGGGTGCTCTGGTTCTTCCTGAATATCGTTCATATTAAAAATGAAAGGAACCCGACTCGAACCGCTGCCCATCACCAGCACTTTTGGCATCTGAGCGCCGCCGCTTCTCCAAGCTTCGATCGCCTCTTTTTGCAGAACTAAATTGCCGCCCTGAGCCTTCAAAGTTTCAGCCAACAGCCTTTGAGCTTCAGCCCTACCTTGAGCGCGGTTAATGTCAGCTTGAGCCTGTTGTTCTGCTTCCTGAGCCACATAAACAGCCCTTTGCGCCCGCTGTTCAGCAACCTGTTTCTCTTCAACCGCTTTCGCAAAATCTGTGGAGAATCGAATGTTAACAACGCTCGTATCGAGTACGATTACATCATACTTTGATAGCCTTTCCTTCAGCGCCGTATCAAAGTCTCGCTTCAGTTCACTTCTTTGAGTAATAGATTGTTCGGCGGTTCTCAGTGCAGCGGCTGTTTTAAATGCTTCTTGCGTCTGAGGAGCAATAATTTTTGAGACTATATTCTCCAAAGTTCCTTGAGTCCTTCGGACATCAACTATTTTCTCAGGATCGAGGCGAAAATTGATCGCAAAACTAGCATTTAAATCCTGAAGGTCTTTAGTAGCACTCTGGGCGGGAACTTCAAATTTTTGCACTGTTACATCGTACACATCTACCTTGGATATCAGCGGGGGTCTGAGGTGAAACCCCTCCAACAATGCTCCATCTCTGGCTTTTCCTAAAACGCTGACTACTCCTGCTTCACCTGGATTGATGACGACAAAAGAGTTTAAGGCGATGAGTAGCGCGCCTACTAATAGAATCCCAGCGAATGCTGATGATATACTCTGGAAACTTTGACTTTTCAACTTACACGCTCCTTTGTGCTCATTCCATTATAATGGTTAAATGGATTTGGTTGCCTCTAAAGTCTCAAATCTCAAATCTAAAATTACTACAATCTCAAATGGATGGGGTTGCCTCTGAAATCTCAAATCTAAAATGGATGGGCTGATGCTCAAAATTGTTAAATATCCTAGAACTTATCACATTGAAGGTTCGCGTTTCCAACCGGGTGATGAAGACCTCGATAGCGTGCCATTTAGCGCCCTAATCGATCGCCCGACAGTGATTGAAGAAAAGGTAGACGGCGCTAATACAGGCATCAGCTTCGCACCAGACGGACAAATGCTGCTGCAAAGTCGCGGTCACTATCTCACCGGCGGGCCGAGGGAAAAACATTTTAACTTATTCAAACAGTGGGCTTTCAGTCTCAGCGGAACCCTGGGAGAAGTGCTGGGAAATCGCTACATTCTTTACGGCGAATGGCTTTATGCCAAACACACTGTTTTTTATGATTTTTTGCCGCACTATTTTATGGAATACGATGTGCTGGACTTAGAAACCAGTCAATTTTTGAGTACAGAATCCCGCCAGAAGTTGTTAACAGGACTGCCGTTAGTGTCAGTTCCCGTGCTGTTTTCGGGATTGCTGAAATCGCCCCAGCAAATGATGCAGTTTATGGAAAGATCTAATTTTATTCAACCGGGACATTTGGAGCGGTTGCGTTTGTACAGTCGGGGATTGGGATTAGATGAAGAACGGTGTTTGAAAGAGACTGACAAGAGCGATCGCATGGAGGGTCTGTACATTAAAGTCGAAGAAGATGGCATAGTAAAGGCGCGTTACAAATACGTGCGTGCCAGTTTTTTGACTGCTATTAAAAATGCCGAAGGACATTGGCTAAATCGCCCAATTGTACCCAATATTCTGCGTCCCGGTGCAGATTTATTTAATTTCACAGGACTTATGTAATAGCTATAGCTATTAGAAAAATCTGCGGTTAAAAGCGCTTATACTAAAATTTTTGTCCCTCTCGAACCACTAAAAAATAAAGGTACAAATCCCCTAAATTACCATATTAACAAACAGGTGAAACCATGACTACTCTCTTATCACAATCCCCAACTTGGACTTTTCCCTTTTGTCCCGAACCGCCAGATTGGTTTTTGGATTGGGACAGCATTCAAAATCATTTCGATTGGATTCAAAACTTAAAAGGATGTCAGCAAGACCCGATTTATCACGCCGAAGGAGACGTTTTAATTCATACCAGAATGGTCTGCGAAGCCTTAATATCTTCCCCAAATTGGCGGCAGCTTCCCGAAAAAGAACGATCGATACTTTTTGCCGCCGCTTTGCTGCACGATGTCGCCAAACCAACCTTTACAAAAATAGAAGCCGACGGCAGAATTAGCTCAAAAGGTCACGCCCGCCAAGGTGCGAGAATGGTCAGACAAATTTTATCTCAATTCGAGCCACCCGTGCAGTTTGAGATTCGCGAAACAGTTGTGGCGATCGTCCAATTCGGCAGTTTACCCATCTGGCTGATCGACAAACCCAACCCGCAGCAGTCCGTAATTAAAGTCAGTCAAGTTGTCCGCTGCGATTTCCTCGCACTATTAGCCGAAGCAGACGTGCGCGGCCGCCACTGCGCCGACAAACAAGAATTGCTCGATAAAATACAACTATTTCGGGAGTTTTGTCTAGAAAATAATTGTTTGGATTCTCCCCGACAATTCCCATCAGCACACAGCCGATTTATCTACTTCCGCAAAGAGAACGGAAACCCGGATTACTTTGCATTTGACGACACTAAATGCGAAGTAATTTTGATGTCTGGCTTGCCAGGAAGCGGTAAAGATTATTGGATTCGGAAAAATTTCCCAGATTTGCCAGTAATCTCGCTGGACGCACTGCGAAAAGAGATGAATGTCCCTCCCGACGAAACACCTGGAAATGTGGTGACAGCCGCGAAACAAAGAGCGCGCGAATACATAAATGAGGGGCGTTCTTTTGTGTGGAACGCCACAAATACAACTAAACAAATGCGGCAGCAATTAATTGATTTTTTTGCTGCTTACCAAGCGCGCATTCGCATTGTTTATCTAGAAGTACCTCTAGAAGAAATATTGCAGCGGAATCGATCGCGCACAGCAACAGTACCGGAAGCAGTCATTCGCAAATTAGCTGGGCGGCTGGATATTCCAGACATCACAGAAGCGCATCAAGTCGAGTGGATCGTTAACAATTAATCTCGCTTTTTACCTAAAATTGTTAGAACCCAGACTTCTTTAATAAGTCTGGGCTCGGGGTATTAGGTTGGCAGTTTCCCTTGAATCATATCAACTCGGGTAGCATCGGAATTAATAT
>JAICRN010000713.1 GCA_025937335.1 Microcoleus sp. TY_ISSM_2_bin.22 | reverse complement strand
GATCGAATTCTCGCTTCCAAAGACGGCGGTTCGTCGCTACCGAGATAAACTCCCGAAAACGGGTGCGTACCTTCCATCAGCAATTGAAAAATTAATACAGCTAAACCGAACAAATCGTGCTCTGGAGATCGATCGATATCGCGGAAAGTCTGCCCCTGCAACTCCGGCGGCGTAAACTCGGGCTTCCCCACGGGACACCGATAAACGTAACCCGTATAAGGATCGCGCACTTGAAACGAATCCGTGTCTACCAGCGTTACCAGCGCCGTATCCGTGACGAGAATGTTCGACTCGTTCACGTCGCCGATGACGTAACCCCTGACGTGGAGGGCGTTTACAGCCGAGGCGAGATTTCTGGCAGTACGGTGGAGGTAAAGATAGCTAAATAGCGGTTTTTGTTCGCGCCTGGTTTTGGGAGTGTAGAAAGTGTGTACCGGCATCACTTTGTTGACGCGCGGCATCACAAAACCGACGATTTTTTCTCGCCCGCCGACAGTATGCAGCAAATCGATGGGCCAAGCAATTGAAGCGTGCCCCGGTTCCGCGATCGGCGCATCCGGCGGCATACTGAACATGACTGTGAGTTTGTCGCCGTCTTCGTCTGTCGGTTTGTGGTAGATTTTTGCTACAAGGGACGAGTCTTGGGCGATCGGGTAGATGCGACCTTCACCCCCGCTGGCGATCGCGGTTTTGGTGTCAATAGCAATCAGTTGTCCGCTAAATTGGCGCTGCAACTGCATAGAATTCCATTAGGGGATAGAGGATGGGGGAGTCATCAGCACTCAATACATTCAAATTGCACATTAAATTTTACCTTTGTGTTTGTCCGATGGGCGTCCCGTCCGTCCGTCCCCTGCAAATTAAATGTAAAGCAGCTTCAAATCCACGGACAATAACATCCTATCCTCCATTTTTTGTCTGACGGTCGATGTTACCTGACAATTATCGCTGTTGAGGCATTCCACCAGCAAGTTGTGGGCATAATAATACTGTTTCAGCAATTTTTTCTGTTGGGGGCAGAAATCTAAATTGTAGCCGATCGCGCTTTTGAATTTAGCCATCCAACAGCGACCGCACTCTTCGCGCCACTTGTTCCAGTTTTGCAAATCCGGCATCTGAGTCTGAAATTCTTCCAGCAGTTGTTTGAGTTCAGGTTCAATGTCTAGCCTCAAGATGCCAACTAAGATACCCGCCACATCATCGTCACAGGCCAATTTCAGAGAGCCGCTGACCTCGGCAAATTCTACATTTTTTCGAGCGCTTGCCAAAGAATTCCTCAACTTGCGAACTTTCGATTTATCAAACTTCAGACTCGGATCGAGAACGCCTGTCAAAGTCAAATCGAGGACGCAAACCAAGGCTAAATAAAAAGCGCGAATTTCCGCCGTTTTTAAATTCGTTTTCACTGACTGAGACTTTTGATTTGCCCAAAGTAGCAACTGCTGCAAAGTTTGATCTTTAGCTGCCATACTGTCTATTTTTTGTTGCATCAGCAGCAAAAAATCGTCAGCCGGTTGCAAAATGCTGGCCACTCTCAAAAATTCATTTTTCCATTTTTTATCTGTAATCCTGCTGACCAATTGCGGCAGCGATTCTGGGTCTGCACTGTCAATCAGATATTCTGGTTGAGTGTCGGTTTCCTCTACCAGTTCGTCAACTGCGGTTGTGATAAAATTATCTACCAACCAATCGCGAGTGCGCGAGAAATTGCTCTCCAATTCCAGGTAATGACTACCTAATTTTGCCTTAAAGTCTTTGGGAAAAATCTTTTTGGCTACTAACATATTTTTCCAGCGAGTTAGCTGGCTGGCGTTGCGTTCGGGAAAGCGGTTGTACAAATAGTCGATCGCGATCGCATCTAGAATGTCCGCGCCCAGGATTTCCCGCCGTTTGACCTCGTTTCCCGGCACAATTTGTGGCTGCCAAGTTAGATAAAGATGCTCGCTGACTGTTTTTTCAATCAAACGCTGAATCAGCCATTTTCCCGCACGGGAAAAGTCGCGGTCGAACTCTAAGTAAATCGCGCCAAACAACGCCTCAAAAGTCTCGGGCAAAAATCTATTGTACTCGCTTTTGTCTGTCTTTTGACCGCTCCCGACGCGCCAACTAAGTTCGTTCAAGTTCAAAGTTCGTGCAACAGCCGAGAGTTTTTGATTGTCTGCTAAACTAGCTTTTAAGGTTGAGATAGCATCCGGAGCGAGGTCGGGATATTCGCGGTACAGATAATCGGTAACAACAGCACCAAAAATCGCTCCGCCTAAAAGTGCAAGCCTGTGGTATTTAACTTCTTGCCAAGCGGGAAGATCGCGCAAACGACCGGGGCAATGGCTGGTACGGGAACCGCGAGTCAAGGCAATTTCCAGCAGTTTGATTTGCTCAAAGCTGCAAATGTCGATCGCTGCTTTGACTGCTTCAATATCTAACTTTTTATTTTTTATTAGCTCTAATTCTTCTTCACATTTTCCCCACTTTTCCAACCAATCACCGCCAGCATCTTCAACATACAAATCCACAAAATCTACCCCGTAATTCATCCATTCATCCTGCATTTTTCTGGCTGCTTCCAGTTCTTCCCAGACTTTTTGCAAGTTATTTTCAACGGTGTTCGTACCTTGTACTGTCATAGTATTGATTTTGCTGTAATTTGATTTTATTTCCAACAATTTCACCGCCATTAAATCAAATCTCTATTTAATCGATCCCGAGTTGCTAGTTGTATGACAAGATTGATTCTTGCGGTAAATATTCCCGTTGCTTAGCTTTCGGATCGAGCACCTGTTGCCGCCGTCTGGCAGACCCCTCCCGGAAACAGAAAAGGAGAGGAAGAATCTT
>JAICRN010000213.1 GCA_025937335.1 Microcoleus sp. TY_ISSM_2_bin.22 | reverse complement strand
TCGCTTTTATTCGCCCTCCGAACAAGCTATAGCAATCCTTTCGGAAAACACGCAACCGACTTTTTTTTGAATTAACCTATGCAAGAAGAAGACGACACATTCTTAAAGAAAAAAAAGTTCGCACATGATGATAGGATTGCTATTGATATCGCCAGGATTGGCTATTGGTAGTTGTTATGTTGGGATTTTACTAATTATAAACTACTCATTATTAGCGATTACTGATTTTGTACTTTTCTTTCTCGAAGTTTCAACAATATTTCTGCATGAACTTCGCGGGTTATGGGATAAAAATGTGTGAGAATCATGCCAGCAATTAAAGCAATGGTCGGCAGCGGGCCGATCGCAACTCGAATAGCCAAGAGTGCAGAATCCGGCTGTACTGGCGCAGCCTGTCCCTGAACTGTGGCAAGGAATCCAGCTCCTTCTAATGCTTGTCCCACCAACCACAAACCGAGCGCTAAACCAATTTTTTGCAGCAGTACCATAAACGAATAGAACACGCCTTCGCGTCTTTCTCCTGTTTGGAGCTCGTCGAGTTCAATCACATCCGGTATCATCGACCAAGGTATTAGATAAGCCGTGGAAACTCCGACACCTGCCATGACTGCTAACAGGTACATCTGCAATACTTGTCCTGGTTGCAAGAAAAACAGTCCGGCTTGGGCGATAATCCACAAAATCATGCCCATAAAATATACGGTTTTTTTGCCGTATCTCTCGCTGACTTTACTCCACACAAATAACATGGCGAGTGCAGTTCCTTGAACTGCGATCGCAGTTTGGGTAAAAGTTGCTGCCGGGAGTTTCATCCAGTCGATTACAAAGTAGGGCAAAATAGAAGCAGTTAATTGCACTCCCAGCCAAGAACAGAGGTAAATTCCAATTACGTACAAAAAAGGGCGATTGTTAAATGCAATCCGCAACTGTTCTTTCAGCGGCAAGGAAGTTGAATTGTCCTCTACTAGATTTTCTTGCAATTGAGAGATAACGTGTTTGCGGGTTCCTAAAAAGCACCAGTACAAAGGCAACACTGAAATCACTGCACAGATTGCGCCTAATACTAAGTATTTTTGGATGTCATCTTTAACTATTGCAAAGATAATTTGCGCTAAAATTAACGACAAAATGCTGCCGCCGATCGAGAAAGAAAACCGAAAACTGTTAAGGCTAGTGCGTTCGTTGTAGTCTTGGGTTAATTCTGGAGTGAGGGCGGTGTAAGGCAGGTTGACGGCGGTGTAGGCCGTGTTAAACAAAATGGCGATCGCCACATAGTACCAAAACAGTATCGTTGGATCTTTGCTGGGAACAATCCACTGCAAAAAGAAGAAGATGCCGAAAGGAATTGCCCCGTAAACCATCCAAGGATATCGGCGGCCCCAGGGGTGAGATGTGCGATCGCTCAAAACCCCCACAATCGGGTCATTTACGGCATCCCAAACCTTGCCGATCAGCAAAATGTTGCTAGCAGTACCCGCAGCCAAACCGGCGACGTTGGTAAAGAAATACAGCAGGAAAAATACTAAAACATTCGCAGTAATTGCGGGGCCGAGGTCGCCGGCACCGTAAGCTAATTTTGTTGAAAAACTGAGTTTTTTTGTTTCGGGGTTGTCGGCGGCTGGGTGAGGCCCGGAAGTGTTGGTCATAAACTTTGATTTCGGGATTGTTTGGCAGTCACAGTCTTTCCAGTAGGAGTATAACTCGCGCTACGCCCTGATACTAAGTTTTTTGTAGCGATCGGGATTATTCTGAAGAATTGGTAAATGGGTAATTGATAATTGGACTTATGCACCTAGATCTCAGAAACCCGGTTTCTTCGTAGATTTCTCGTTGCTGTTCGGAAATTATTCGTAGAAACCGGGTTTCTAGCCCCCATGCGTTCAAGACTGTACGTTAAGGAAACAATCGCCCTACCTGAACTTCTATTTCGGGAAATGCCAGCATTGACAAAATTACATCTTCATTAAATACTGTTTCTTGCCTGTAATTTCCCCCCATCGGTTCGCGGAAAACATAAACTTGCCGCGTGTTAACATCAAGTATCCAATAATCAGTAATTCCCGCCTTAGCATAGGTCGGTGCTTTTCGCTTGCGGTCTGTTTCTAAAGTGGTATCAGCTATTTCTATTAATAATAAAATATTGTCGGGTGCGGGATGAAAATCTTGGTACATCCGGGGGTCGATTTGCACTACAGCAATATCCGGTTCTGGTTCTGAATTATAACTTAGAGCGATCGGGTCTTGGATGCGAATTAAAGCAAGTCCTGCCAGCAGACTTCTTAAATAGTCGGCTGCACAGAGATTAGTTGCTGCGTGGCGAGGATTTTTTGCACTGATTGAGATAATTTGCCCGTCAATTAATTCGACTCGTTCATCGGGATTGAGAATACCAGTTTCGGTCATGCGGCGGTATTCGTCTACAGTCCACAAGCGTAAATCTGTTACAGTCACGGCACAAATTCCTTTGGCGACATTATCTATTATCCTAAAGGCAGAAACCGGGTTTTTTATCAAAATACTGGATTTGAGACTTTAACACTGGTAAAAAACCCGGTTTATTTGGTGTAGTCCCGGACTACTTTAAATCCAAAACCCCAAATCTAAAATCTAAAATCTAAAATTACTAGCTCAACAATCTAGATTTTGCTGTAATTGCTCCCACACACCACAAAATAGCATTGACAATCTCCGATCGCTGAATATTTTCTTTATCTAAAAAACTTGCAAACTCTTCCTCAATATTCAAATGGTCGGCAAAATGATAAAGTATGCGCTTGTATTCAGTTGGCATCGGTATTAAAGTAGCTTTCACTAAATCTAAAAGCGGGTTCAAGCAGTTGAGGATAGTAGCTGACTCGTCAAAATCTTCGGCATCGAGCAAGTAAAGCGTTTCTGCTATGTCACAAATAGCGTCTATTTTTGTTGGTGAATTTTCCAGATCGCTGACATCAATATCGCACAATTGGAGAGCGTTAATCGCTAGTTCTGGACGGTTAAAAAATACAAGTTGACCGCCGGCTACTAAAGGCGGCTCTTGTTCTCCATAGACAATTAGAGTATATAGATTCGGTATTTCGGTTTCGGGGTCGATGCGAAAACCGAACAGCCACAGCAATTTTTCTGGATTTGGGTTCGCTGTTTGCACTGTTGTTGCAAAATTTTTTGGTTCTGACATGAATTTTTAATCTCTATAAAATTTACACTCTTAAACCCGGTTTATACGCAAAATCTGGGTTGTAGTAACAAATATACAAATAAACAGGGTTTAGGAAGGCGAGAGTGCCTAAGTTTTGTCCTACAAATTTTGCTGGATTATGTCGCAGCACTCAGCAACGGTTGCTCTTTTTTCCATTGCTGCGACTAGGGCTTCGTAAGCTGATTTGTGGCTTTCGATCAGGTTTTTGGCTCGCAGCAAACCCCAGTTTTGTTTGAGTTGAATTTCGGAAATGGGACGACCCAGTTGTGTTAAAATTGCACTGATTTTTGTACGGTCTTCTGCTCCTCCTTGTGCGCTGCCGTAAACAAGTTTTTCTGCGACTATTCCGGCCATCCACACGGTGCAGTATTGGTCTAAAAGTTGGGAGGAAAGAGTGCTGTTTTGCAGTTGAGATGCTAATTGTTCGTCTTCAAATCGGACGCCGCCTTGGGCTGTTTGCCCTTGTTTAAATGCTTCCCAAGCGCTGAGGGCGTAGCTGGTTACGGGAATTCCTAACAGGTGGGCGACTAGGAAGTGTCCGGCTTCGTGGTGAAGGATTCGATCGCGCTTTTGTTTGGAAGTTCCTCCCAGCCAATCTAATAAAATGGTACCGCCTTGACCTTGCCACTGGAAACTGTCGAGGGTGGCTAGCCCCAACAGGCAAAAAGTGGCGATCGCAGGTACGGCTTCTGGCAAGTTGAAGGCGGGGCCTAACAATATTGAAAC
This sequence comes from Microcoleus sp. TY_ISSM_2_bin.22, assembly GCA_025937335.1. Taxonomy (GTDB): domain Bacteria; phylum Cyanobacteriota; class Cyanobacteriia; order Cyanobacteriales; family Microcoleaceae; genus Microcoleus. The sequence continues at coordinate 4,545 of JAICRN010000213.1, read as the reverse complement.
GGTGATGGCAAAGATAGAAATAGCGATAATATTCAAAGAAGTGTCTTTCATAATTGGAAATGGGTAACTGAGAATTGGTAATGGATAATTTGTAATAGGGAATTGGTTTTAGAGGTAAACTCAGGTACGATCGCGCGATCGGTTTGGCAGCCTCGGGTCATCGCAGCGCCCCGGACTTCCGACAAAAACACCATCTTCCAGTTTGACTGAAAATTGCCGCTCCGAAGCCGCCGATATTAAAAAGATATTAAAATAAGTCAAAGTCAAATAAAAGTGTTAGTGGAATCCTTCATGTCAGTTTTGGCAGCGATCGCAGTTTTAGGTATCTTGATTGTCGTTCACGAACTCGGCCACTTCCTGGCGGCGAGACTTCAACACATCCACGTCAACCGCTTCTCTATCGGTTTCGGGCCCATCCTCTGGAAGTACCAAGGCCCGGAAACTGAATACGCCCTCCGCGCCTTTCCCCTGGGAGGTTTCGTGGGTTTTCCGGACGACGATCCAGACAGTACGATTCCCCCAAATGACCCGAATTTGCTCAAAAATCGCCCCGTGTTCGATCGGGCGATCGTCATTAGTGCAGGGGTAATTGCCAACTTGATTTTTGCTTACTTCCTGCTGGTGGTGCAATTGGGCACTGTCGGCGCGACAGAAATCAACTACCTACCGGGAGTTAAAGTCCCGGAAGTCGCCGCTGAAGTCAGTTCGGCCGCCAAACAAGCGGGAATTCGATCGGGTGACGTTGTTCTGTCTGTTGACGGCAAGCAATTGGGCGCTTCCCGCGAAGCAATCAAATTATTGGTAACAGCAATCCAAGATCATCCCAACCAACCCCTAGCGTTGGAAATTCAGCGCCAAGAACAAAAATTCGTGGTGACAGTAACTCCTGAACTGTCGCCCGACGGCAAAGGTCGCATTGGCGTGCAGCTAACTTCTAACGGCACTGTCGTGCGGCAGCGGGCCGGAATTGTAGAGGCGTTTAGCAAGGCTGCCAAAGAATTTGAGCGGATTGTGGTGCTGACGGTGCAAGGTTTCGGGCAGTTACTTAGCAATTTCAGCCAGACTGCCGACAAGCTGTCCGGGCCTGTAGCGATTGTGGCTATTGGTGCAGGGATTGCCAAATCGGATGCTGCGAGTTTGTTTCAGTATGCTGTGCTAATTAGCATCAATTTGGCTGTGATTAATATCTTGCCTTTACCTGCTTTAGATGGCGGTCAGCTAGCTTTTCTCTTGATAGAAGGACTGCGGGGCAAGCCTCTGCCGAACCGCATTCAGGAAAATGTTATGCAGACTGGTTTGATGCTGTTGCTGGGTTTGGGAATTTTCTTGATTATTCGCGATACTGCTAATTTGGCTGGGTTCGATTTGATGGGCAATCTTCGGCAACAATAGTCAGTAGTCAGTAGTCAGTAGTCAGTAGTTGGTTGTTATTGGTTATTGATTAAGCTGTCGCGCATTTAAATTGTATGTTGAGGGCGGGCGGGACGCCCACCCCACAATAATTTGATTGTTTTTTAACAGACAATTTAAATGTAGAACAGCTTATTGATTATTGGTTATTGGTTATTTGTTATTTGTTGGTTGCCACTAATAACCAATAAGATTAGTCAACAGTTAAAAATTAACAGTCATTAGTCATTACAGCAATTTTGACTAATGACTAATATTCGATAATTAAATTTGGGGAAAAAAGCAATGATTACACAACTGCAATCTCCCGAGAAATCAAAAATCGTCTACCCAGATGACAACGGAGAACCCATGTCAGATAATACCGAACAGTTTCGATTAATCGTCTGGATTAAAGAAAACTTAGAACTTTTATTTGCGAGCGTTGCTGATGTTTTTGTGGCGGGTAACTTACTGTGGTATCCAGTAGAAGGAAATAATAAACTTGCTCAAGCACCAGATGTGCTGGTAGCCTTTGGCAGACCGAAAAGATATCGAGGTTCGTACCAACAGTGGAACGAAGATAACATTCCGCCGCAAGTCGTGTTTGAAATTTTGTCGCCGGGAAACCGTCTAACTCCGATGATTCAAAAATTCAAATTTTACGAACGCTACGGCGTGGAAGAATATTACTTGTACAACCCGGAACAAGTGGATTTAACTATATGGCAGCGTCGAGACCAAGAATTAGAAGCTGTAGAATTGGCGGACGGTTGGGTAAGTCCCAGACTAGGAGTGCGGTTTCAAATATCAGAAACCGCACTACAAATATTCGGACCTAACGGAGCGCCATTTGTAAGTTTTGTGGAACTCGCTCAACTGCGAGAGCAAGCAGAATTAAGAGCAGAACAAGAACAGCAAAGGGCAGAACAAGAACAGCAAAGGGCAGAACAAGAACGCCAAAGAGCCGAACAAGCAGAAACTTTGCTGGAACAAGAACGATCGCGATCGGAAGCTTTAGAAGCTCGACTCCGCGAAATGGGAATCGACCCCAATATTTTGTAAATCACTAATGGCTAATGACTAATGGCTAATGACTAATGGCTAAAAAGTTAAGTTTAAAACAACGATCGCTCGAAATTCTGATTCGCCTCAAACGCCTCTATCCAGAAGCTCCTTGTACTCTCAACTACGAAACTCCCGTGCAGTTGCTGGTGGCGACGATTCTCTCGGCTCAGTGTACGGACGATCGAGTAAATTTGGTAACGCCGGCTTTGTTTAAGCGTTTTCCCGATGCGGTGGCTTTGGCAAATGCTGATATAGAAGAACTCGAAAGTCTCGTGCGATCGACTGGTTTCTACCGCAATAAGTCTAAAAATATTAAAGGTGCTTGTCAGGCGATCGTCAATAAATTCAACAATCAAGTACCGCAGCGGATGGAACTGCTGCTAGAATTGCCCGGAGTTGCCCGCAAAACGGCTAATGTCGTTCTCGCTCACGCTTTTGGTATTAATATGGGCGTGACCGTAGACACTCACGTCAAACGTTTGAGTCAGCGGTTGGGATTGACCGAACATACCGATCCTACAAGGATCGAGCGGGATTTGATGGTATTGTTGCCGCAGCCGGATTGGGAAAATTGGTCGATTCGGTTGGTTTATCACGGCAGGGCAGTTTGTAATGCTAGAAATCCGGCTTGCAATATTTGCGAACTTGCAGATTTGTGCCCTTCTGCTAATAGTTTGGTGTTGCACCAAGGTTAAGTACAGGCAAGATGCCTGTACCACAAAAATATTGAGTTATTGTGGAACAGGCATCTTGGCTGTTGCTAAAAATGTTGAGTTATTGTGGAACAGGCATCTTGGCTGTTGCTAAAAATATTGTTGACAAAAGAAATAATTCAAATAAACTCGATCCAAAATGACAAAAATATAGTAAAATAGTAGATTGTGATTTATCTAAGGATATCAACAGATTATGGCTAAAAAGAGCATGGTCGAGCGCGAGAAAAAGCGCCAGAGACTCGTAGACAAGTACGCCGACAAGCGGGAAGACCTGAAAGACCAGTTTGAACAAGCTAACAATCAGATGGACAAAATGGCGATTCACCGCCAACTGCAACAGCTACCCCGCAGCAGTTCGCGGACTCGCTTGCGGAACCGCTGCTGGGCAACTGGACGGCCCAGAGGTTACTATCGTGACTTCGGACTGTCTCGCAACATGATGCGAGAAATGGCTCACGAAGGTCTTTTGCCCGGTGTTGTGAAGTCTAGCTGGTAGCACGAAGGAAGAAGGGAGTTCGGCAACGGATGTAACAGATGTAACGGATGTCAGGAAGAAGGAAGGAAGGAAGAAGAAAAAAACTCACAATTAATCGGCAGGATTAGGTTTGGGGTTGATTTTTGTTTCAGACTTATGAGTTAAATTTTCCTCCTTCTTGCTTCACTGGCCGCAGCATTTATCGATGCCGAGACTTTCGAGTAACAAGTCGCTGACGGCGTTGGCGATCGCAAATTCGCCGTAGAAGCTTTTAGAAAAATCATAGGCCTGCATTTCGGTGACGATCGCAATTACGAGGCTGCCCAAGTCGTTTTCCCCTTCCATGCGCTGGCGGACATAGATTTGGGCAGCTCTTTTAGCTATTTGCTGGTTGGCTGCTTCTGGGATAAACTCGGAATCTAGCCATGCCAGCAGCGTTTCTTGGAGCCATTGGCCTTCTTGTTCGGGGTTTTTGGCGGGCGGTAAGGTAATAGGTTCAATGATTTCAGACATGATTATTCCTAATTGCTAATGTTGACTTTGAAAAGTCAATTGACAAATGAGAACTGATAAATATATGCAATATGATATACCGACAATTATACAAGGATACGCGCAAGGCTATTTCTTGATGGCAAATGACGGCGAGGAAAGTTTGGGGTGGTATTCGAGCCGTCAGCGGGCGCTGATTCCCCTGGATGAAAGATTTACCTATCCGAAATCCCTGCGCCGCCAACTCAATCAAAATCGATTTTCGGTGGCTGTGAACCGCGATTTTGGGGCGGTGGTTGAGGGTTGTGCCGATCGCGAAACGACTTGGATTTCTAGGGAGCTCAAGAAGATTTACTGGGGTTTGTATGAGGCCGGTTGGGCTTACAGCTTCGAGACTTGGTGCGG
>JAICRN010000804.1 GCA_025937335.1 Microcoleus sp. TY_ISSM_2_bin.22 | reverse complement strand
GCCGCTGCTGCTCAAAAAATGGGTATTTCAGGATTAGTTGTACCGGCTGGTAACGCGCAAGAAGCGGCTTTGGTGCACGGAATATCTGTTTATGGTTTTGAGAATATTTTTGCAGTTACTGATTTTTTGAACAATCCTGAAGTTTATTCGCCTGTAGAAGTAAACGGTCGAGAAGAGTTAGCTAAAACGCGGTTTTCGGGTTTAGATTTAAAGGATGTAAAGGGGCAAATTCACGCGCGGCGGGCTTTGGAAATTGCGGCTGCGGGGGGACACAATTTAATTTTTGTGGGGCCGCCAGGGAGCGGTAAGACGATGTTGGCGAGGCGTTTGCCGGGTATTTTGCCGCCGCTGACTTTTGATGAAGCTTTGGATGTGACTCAAATTCATTCGGTGGCTGGGTTGTTGAAGGATAAGGGAAGCTTGGTGGGCGATCGGCCTTTTCGCAGTCCTCACCATTCGGCATCGGGGCCTTCTTTGGTAGGTGGCGGCAGTTTTCCGCGTCCGGGTGAAATTTCTTTAGCACATCGCGGCATACTTTTTCTTGATGAATTAACTGAGTTTAAAAGAGATGTTTTGGAGTTTTTGCGGCAACCGCTGGAAGATGGTTATGTGACGATTTCTCGAACTAGACAATCGGTGATGTTTCCGGCGCAATTCACTTTAGTTGCGAGTACGAATCCTTGCGCTTGCGGTTATTACGGCGATTCGATTCAACAGTGTACTTGTTCGCCGCAAAAGAGGGAGCAATATTGGGCAAAACTTTCGGGGCCTTTGATGGATCGGATTGATTTGCAAGTCGCGGTTAATCGTTTGAAACCTGAGGAAATTACGCGACAGCCAACGGGGGAGGAGTCGGAACCGGTGCGGGTGAGGGTGCAGCGGGCGCGAGAGCTCGCTACTCGCCGTTTTCAGTCGGAATCTAGTTTGCGCTGTAATGCGGAGATGCAAAGCAGTCACATTAACAAATGGTGTCAGTTGGATGAGGCTTCTCGGAATTTATTGGAGATGGCGATTCGGAAGTTGGGGCTGTCGGCTAGGGCTAGCGATCGAATTTTGAAGGTTGCTAGAACTATTGCTGATTTGTCGGGGGATGAAAGCTTGAAATCTAATCATGTGGGGGAGGCGGTGCAGTATCGGACGATCGATCGGATGCAGTAAGTAAGGGTATTGCTACTCAATACCATTTGTTGCTAACTCTTGTTCTAAACGTTGAGCAAATATTTGGAATGATTTCACATCTTCTGATGATATATTACCCTCAACTTCCATATTTTGAACTCGCAGGATTTCGCCACGGCTATCTTTAGCAGTAATTGTTAGAGTTTGCCCTTTCATCCAGAGTCGATATCGCTCTCCTTCATAAGAGCGACCCCCTTCTGCTGCTGGAGTTCCGAACAAAGTTAATGTTTTTTGTGCTGTTTCGATTACCAAATCGCAGTATTAGTAGAAACGAACCCTACTAGCAAATTCTGGGACTCTATTATTTTTTTCTAATCTTTCAATAAGTTGGGCAACAGTCTGAGGAGGGTTCTTTAGCTCCTCAGCCTGCTGCCGAATTACCTCAACCATTGATTCTGGGTCATTATCAAAAAGCTGAGTCAGAAATATATCAGGG
>JAICRN010000541.1 GCA_025937335.1 Microcoleus sp. TY_ISSM_2_bin.22 | reverse complement strand
TTATTGTAACTCAGAATCTGTAGTATATTCCAATCCCTTTTAAGTTTTGACTCGATCGCCCCTTAACTAAGGCTGGGTATTCACCATTAAATCCCTTTGAATCCCACCTCCATATCCATCTCTTTTGCCGGACTTACAGGAGGTTGAGGCGCGGGTTGGGTTTGCTTGCGAAAAACGCCAATTTGATTGAGAACGATCCCGATTAAAATGATGCTGCCGCCGATGTATTGAGCTGTTGTGGGCGTTTCCGATAAAATCAAATAGGCGGCTAAAATCCCTGCGATCGGACTAAACGAACTGGCGAGGGATACATCTGCAGCGCCCGTCGTTTTTAGTCCGGTAAACCAGCACAGTTGTCCGCCAACAACAATAATCGCACCATAGACGAGCATCCACTGCCAGAGGAAGGGCGCAAAAACATCGATAAAGTGGGTGGGAGTATATAAGATTAAAACGACAATAAAGAAAACAACTGTTCCCAGTGTTGTTCTGATAATAGAGAACAATCCTAACGGAATTTGTTTGAGCGTGACTTTACTAATAATCGTCGAAATGGCTAACGCGATCGCCCCTCCTGCTGCCATGAATTCGCCTCTGCCAATCGTCAATCCGCCCATGTCCATCATATCGGTGCTCGGTGCTTGCAATACAATAGTCAGTGCAACACCCACAAACGAAACCATCGCCCCCGCAATCACCCAAAGATTGACGCGATCGCCCAAAATTAGAATGGACAGCGCTAAAATCAGAGGCGGCTCGATGCGTCCAATCAGTACCACATTATTGACAGCGGTTAAATCCAACGCCATAAAAGTTAAGGCTGGAGCCAATGCCCCAGAAAGCAAAGAAATTCCGATCAACCCCCACCATGTTTTACTGGGAATCGATCGGAAATTTTGCACCGTACATTGCTGGCGATAAACCAGGAATAAAACTGCTAACGCGCAGAGATTCCCTACAAATAAAACATTACAAAGTGAAATCAAATTTCTGCCGTCTATCGGGTTCTGCGCTCCTAAATCGGTCAGTTTGCGAATGACAGAGTTAGAGGCAGCAAAAATGAGGATTGCTAGTAATAAATAGGTTCGTCCAGGGATGCGGTTGAATAATTGAGACACGATAATATCAACATGAATATATAATGCCATATCTTCTTTATACCACTGTTGCATAGGCGGTAATTGACACAAATATAAAAAAAATCCCCCGCCAGAAGGCAGGGGATTTCATTTAATTACCTAGAAACCAGAGTTCAGAGTTACCCGAATTTCCCGGCCGTCGAGGCAATTACAAAGGCCGCGTAAGTGAGGATGTTGCCCACACTAAAGTGAACTAAGCCAACCAAACGACCTTGGACGATGGACAAAGCAACAGGCTTGTCTTTCCAGCGAACCAAGTTAGCCAAAGGAGTGCGCTCGTGAGCCCAAACCAAAGTCTCGATCAACTCTTGCCAGTAACCTCTCCAAGAGATCAGGAACATGAAACCAGTTGCCCAAACAAGGTGTCCGAATAAGAACATCCAAGCCCAGACTGACAAGTTGTTAGTACCATACGGGTTGTAACCGTTGATCAACTGAGAAGAATACAGCCAGAGGTAATCGCGGAACCAGCCCATCAGGTAGGTAGAAGACTCATTGAACTGAGCCACGTTACCTTGCCAGATGCCCAGGTGCTTCCAGTGCCAGTAGAACGTTACCCAAGCTAGGGTGTTCAGCATCCAGAAGACAGACATGTACATCGCGTCCCAAGCAGAGATATCGCAAGTACCGCCACGGCCGGGGCCGTCGCAAGGGAAAGAATAACCGAAGTCTTTTTTGTCCGGCATCAGCTTAGAACCGCGTGCATCCAGAGCGCCCTTGACCAAGATCAAGGTGGTGGTGTGCAAGCCTAGTGCGATCGCGTGGTGAACCAAGAAATCGCCAGGTCCGATGGCCAAGAACAGAGAATTAGTACCGCTGTTAATCGCGTCCAACCAGCCTGGGAGCCATACGTTGCCGTAGTTGGGCCAAGCGGTAGAAGCAATGCTGTCAGGGTTAGACAACAGCACGTCCATGCCGTAGAGAGCTTTTCCGTGAGCAGCTTGGATGAACTGTGCGAACACTGGTTCAATCAAGATTTGCTTTTCAGGAGTTCCGAAAGCAACTACAACGTCATTGTGAACGTACAGGCCCAGAGTGTGGAAGCCCAAGAACAGCGACACCCAGCTCAAGTGAGAGATAATCGCTTCTTTGTGCTGCAACACGCGATCGAGCACGTTGCCTTTATTTGCTTCAGGATCGTAGTCCCGCACCAAGAAGATAGCTCCGTGGGCGAAAGCGCCGACCATGATAAACCCAGCAATGTACTGGTGGTGTGTGTACAACGCAGCCTGAGTCGTAAAGTCCTTCCCTATGAAAGCGTAGGGAGGCATCGCGTACATATGCTGTGCTACCAGGGAGGTGATTACGCCCAAAGCGGCGAGGTGCCAGCCCAATTGGAAGTGCAGCGAGTTGTTGTAGGTCTCGTAAATGCCTTGGTGAGGCATATTGAAGGGGCCTTCAACCTTCTTGCCAAAGAAGTCTTTAGCATCGCACATTTCTTTGATGCTGTGACCGATACCGAAGTTAGTCCGGTACATATGACCGGCAACGATAAACAGAACTGCGATCGCCAAGTGGTGGTGAGCGATGTCTGTCAGCCACAGGGATTCTGTTTGAGGGTGGAAGCCGCCCAAGAAAGTCAGAATTGCGGTTCCCGCGCCTTCGGAAGTACCGAAGACATGGCTCGCTGCATCTGGGTTCTCGGCGTATACGCCCCAGTTACCAGTGAAAAAGGGAGCCAAACCGGCCGGGTGAGGTGGGGTAGACAGGAAGTTGTCCCAACCTACGTGCTGTCCGCGAGATTCGGGGATAGCAACGTGAACCATGTGACCAGTCCAAGCCAAAGAGCTGACACCGAACAAACCAGCCAAGTGGTGGTTGAGGCGAGATTCAGCATTTTTGAACCAAGACAAGCTGGGGCGGTACTTGGGCTGGAGGTGCAACCAACCTGCGAACAGGAAGACAGCGGCCAGCAGTAGCAAGAAGATAGCTCCTTGATACAGGTCGGCGTTTGTCCGAATCCCTTGAGTAAACCACCAGTGGTAGACACCGGAGTAAGAGATATCAACTGGGTTAGAAGCGCCCCCTTGAGTGAAAGCTTCTACAGCAGGAGCGCCGAATTGCGGGTCCCAAATCGCGTGAGCGATCGGGCGGACGTTTAGGGGGTCTTTAACCCACTGTTCAAAGTTACCTTGCCATGCTACGTGGAACAGGCTGCCCGAAGTCCACAAGAAAATGATTGCTAGGTGGCCGAAGTGAGAAGCAAAAATCTTTTGGTAAAGATTTTCTTCGGTCATGCCATCGTGGCTTTCAAAGTCGTGTGCTGTGGCAATCCCGTACCAGATCCGCCGTGTAGTCGGGTCTTGGGCAAGGTCTTGGCTAAATTTTGGAAATTTCGTTGCCATAAGCCTTGATTAATCCTGAATCCTGAACAAAGTTGAAGGGATTCGGTTCCGAGTTTGGATTCTCGATTTGAGATTCCTCCCAAATCGAGAATCCAAAACCTAGGGGTAGTTTACCCTACCGAAATGATTCGCGCTAGGAAAAATGCCCACGTAGTGACAATTCCTCCTAGGAGGTAGTGAGCTACACCCACAGCCCGACCCTGAATAATGCTCAGAGCGCGAGGCTGAATCGACGGAGCTACCTTGAGCTTGTTGTGAGCCCAAACAATTGACTCAATCAGTTCTTGCCAGTAGCCGCGGCCGCTGAACAGGAACATCAAGCTGAAGGCGAAGACGAAGTGTCCAGCTAGGAACATCAAACCGTAGGCCGACAGTGCCGAACCGTAGGACTGAATCACCTGAGAAGCTTGCGCCCACAAGAAGTCCCGCAGCCAGCCGTTAATCGTTAGCGCACTTTGTGCGAAGTTTCCACCGGTAATGTGAGAAATTGTGCCGTCTGGCGATACTGTTCCCCACACGTCCGACTGCATTTTCCAGCTAAAGTGGAAAATCACGACCGAGATGCAGTTGTACATCCAGAACAGACCGAGGAACACATGATCCCAACCAGAAACTTGGCAGGTGCCGCCACGGCCTGGGCCGTCGCAAGGGAACCGGAAGCCCAAGTTGGCTTTGTCGGGAATCAAGCGAGAACTGCGTGCGAACAACACGCCCTTCAAGAGAATCAGGACTGTAACGTGAATGGTGAAAGCGTGGATGTGGTGGATCATGAAATCC
>JAICRN010000411.1 GCA_025937335.1 Microcoleus sp. TY_ISSM_2_bin.22 | reverse complement strand
TCACGCTACTATAATCCCAAAGCTGACCGGCTTTCATTAGCTGACCCCGCCCAAAAACGGATTCAAGCCCCCGACAACAGTCGTGGAGATCCCCAAATTTTAGACTATTGTTCAAACTCCCAGATTCATCTGTGGAATAAATCTAAAATCTAAAATCTAAAATCGACTGACAGTCTCTAGGGTTCGCATCTAAAATTAAAAGTCTTAAAACCCAAATCGAGTGAGGAAGTGAAATCCACGTGTCAACCAACGCAGTCCGCAAAAACACGGAAAACTCAGCCCCCGTATTCGAGTTTGTTCAGTCAGTCAGTAAAGTGACCGCCGGAACCATACTCAGCATGACAATGCTTGCCAGTTCCGTAGTCGCTGGCGGACTGGTTGGCTTAGCGATCAGCTTCCGCAATTTGCCAGATGTTCGCATCTTGCAAACCTACTCTCCCACAGAAACTACCCACATTTACGACATCAACGGCAAGCCCCTAGCCAGCATTCACGACGAAGCCAACCGGGATGTCGTACCCCTTGACAAAATCTCCCCGAACCTAAAACGGGCTGTTCTGGCGATCGAAGATAGCAACTTCTTCACCCACAAAGGCATCAACCCCGGCGGGATAGCCCGAGCTCTCATAGTCAACCTAGAAAAAGGTAGAACCGTTGAAGGCGGTTCCACTATGACTATGCAGCTAGTCAAAAACTTGTTTCTATCTCCCCAGTCAAAATTTAGTCGCAAGGTAGCTGAAGCGGTAATGTCTATCCGCTTGGAGCAAATTCTCAACAAAGACCAAATTCTGCAACTATACCTGAATCAAATCTATTTAGGCCACAACTTGTACGGCGTAGAGACAGCTTCTCGAAGCTATTTCAACAAGTCAGCAAATAATTTGACTCTTTCAGAATCAGCGATGCTGGCCGGCTTAATTTCTGCCCCCGAAGAATACAGTCCTTTCGTCAATTACAAGTTGGCAAAAGAGCGGCAGGAAATCGTTTTAAACCGGATGAAGGAGCTCAAATGGATTACGCCGGCCCAAGAGACTGCCGCCCGAGGGCAAAAAATTAAGCTAGGCCAAATTACCTCTTTTGGCGGATCTCAAGTTCCTTACGTCACACAAGCCGTAGTCCAAGAGCTGACACGGCGTTTCGGGCGAGATGCCGTGCTCAAGGGAGGAATGCGCGTTCAAACCACGATCGACCTCAAACTGCAGCGCATAGCCGAAGAAACCGTCAAAGGGTGGCACGAAAGGCTTTACTACCAAGGGCTGTTTTACAATCGCGACCAAGGTCAAATTGCCCTAGCCGCAGTAGATCCCCGCACCCACTTTGTCAAAGCAATGGTTGGGGGCGTCGATTACAAAAAGAGTCAGTTCAACCGCGCCATTCAAGCACGCCGCCAGCCCGGATCTTCTTTTAAGCCTTTCATCTACTACGCTGCCTTTGCTAGCGGCAAATACAGCCCTGATTCAGTTGTCTACGACTCCCCTGTCGGCTACCGCGACGGCGACGGCTACTACTATCCTCAAAACTACGGCGGCGGCTTCTCCGGTGCCGTCAGCATCCGCAGAGCTTTGGAAGTATCGCTGAACATTCCCGCAGTCAAGCTCGGTCAAGAAGTGGGATTGAATAAAGTAATTGAGATTTGCCGGGTGCTCGGCATCAGAAGTCCCATGGAACCCGTGGTTTCTTTGCCCTTGGGTGCAGTTGACCTGACTCCTTTAGAAATGGCCGGAGCTTTTGCTACCTTCGCCAACAACGGCTGGCATTCTGACACCACGTTTATCGTGCAAGTCACCGACAGCAGCGGTAACGTCTTGCTCGACAATACGCCCAAACCCAAATTAGTTCTCAATGCCTGGGCTGCGGCATCTGTCAACAGCGCCCTCCAAGGGGTAATTTACAACGGAACGGCAAGGGCGGCTCAACTTGGGCGACCGGCTGCTGGGAAAACTGGTACAACTTCCTCAGAACGGGATATCTGGTTTGTGGGCTACGTCCCCCAGTTGTCAGTGGCAGTTTGGATGGGCAACGATGATTACACGCCGATGAGCTACGGCGCTACTGGCGGTACTATTGTCGCCCCTGTCTGGCGCGATTTTATGAGCCAAGCTTTGCAGGGAGTTCCTGAAGAAAGTTTCAAACCTGCTTCAGCTTTTGAGCGGCCTTAATTATCAGTCATCAGTCAGTCAACCGTTGACCTTAGGGTTGTTTTTCCAGCTCAGTTTTCATCCGCTCCAGCGTTGAGTTCATTTGCTCAAACATCTGCTGGGGCGTGATGCCAAATTGATTGAGCTGTGTTTTTAACTGCTCTACAGTCATCTGAGCCATGAAGTCCTCAGACAGCTCGAAGCGCTTCATAAAAATACGGTAGCGCTCCATCATTGATTCCATCTGAGCAATGAACATTTTCTTGCCTTCGCGATCGAATTTGCCGTAATTGCCACCTAGTTTGATGAGAGATTGATAGTCTTCAAACAACAGCTTGGCTTCTTGCTGAACAATTTCTGAATCAAAAAATCCCATAGCTTTCCTGATTTTTTAATATTCTACTAATTTTGATCTAGGCGAGAAATCCCGCTGCTTTTTGTACTATTTTATCAGTTGCCGGAGGAAGTCCCTACCTCTCAAGGCACAAGAATCAGTAGAAATTTCCGTACAGGAGAGGCATCGGTCAAACAGGGCATCGGCCAAACAGGGCATCGGCCAAACAGGGCATCGGCCAAACAGGGCATTGGTTATTGGTTATTGGTTATTCAAACTAACCAATAACCAATAACTAATGACTGATGACTGATGACTTCTTCAAACTTCGCCGATACGTTCTAGAGGCCAAAACCGCAGTACAGCGCGGCCGATGATATTCTGCTTAGGTAAAAATCCCCACCTGCTGGAGTCGTTGCTGTTGTTGCGGTTGTCTCCCATCACGAAGTATTGATTTTCCGGGACGCGATAAGGCCCCCACTGGTATTTAGGAGGTTCGGCAATATATTTTTCGACGATTGGTTTGTCGTTGAGGTAGACTAGACCTTTTTTAACAGCGACGGTTTGACCCGGTAAGCCAATTACCCGCTTGATGAATGCTTGGTCTTGGGTAAAGCCTTGTTCTTGCAACTTTTCGGGCGGGGCAAATACTACGATATCGCCTGTTTTTGGAGGTTCTAGGTAGTAGGATATTTTTTCGACTACGACGCGATCGCCCACGTGCAGAGTTGGTACCATAGAATCTGAGGGTATGTAGCGCGGTTCTGCGACCCACGCTCGAATAACTATTGCTAAACCCAAAGCAATAATCACTATCTGAATATTTTCAAAGCTAGACTTCCACGCTTTCTGCCACCAGGTGCTCGTGCTTAGCGCAGTCGAAGAATCACCCTGGATTTCTGCTACTTCTGTACCCAAATTCTTTTTTTCCGATGTCATTTATTTCTCCACTATATAGTTCTTGCTAATTATCTAATTGCCATTGAAGTAGCTCGCTCTAATTAAACGTAAACTTTGTTTGGGTATTCAGAAACCCGGAAGGGCGAACACGGGGCCGCGGCCCCTACAGAAACCGAGTCGATCGGTCTGAGGTTTTTTGACACGAAGATACTTAGAAAAGTGTAGTGCATTCTCTTGATTTTAACTCATAAAAAAGGCAGAGAATGTTAATTCTCTACCTTTTTTTATGTGAGGATTTTGAGTTGTTTCCGGCTGCAAGATTCGTTATTTCAAAACTTCACTCGCCTTGGCACTTACTCAGCGCCTTGAGGCAGCAATTCCCGCTTTTGACCTTGCAGCACCTTAACAATTCCCTCCTCGTCCACATCCACAACAGCGGTATCGCCGTCTTTGATGCGGCCTGAAAGGATTTCCTCAGCCAAGCTGTCTTCCAACAACCGCATAATGGCGCGGCGCAGGGGTCTGGCTCCGTAACTGGGGTTGTAGCCTTCTTCTATCAGCCGTTCTTTGAAGCGTTCAGTGACTTCCATCGTGATTCCTTGTTCTGTCAAGCGGCCGAACACTTCTTTGAGCATAATGACGGCGATTTCCTTGACTTCTTCCCTGTTCAACTGGCGGAAGACAATAATTTCGTCGAGCCTGTTGAGGAATTCGGGGCGGAAGTAGTTTTTGAGTTCTTCGTTAACCAAGGAGCGAATACGGTTGTAATTGGCATCGGTTTGGTTTTCGCTGAACTCGAAGCCGAGGCCGCCGCCGCCTGTTGCGATGACCTTAGACCCGATGTTGGATGTCATAATCAGCAGCGTGTTTTTGAAGTCCACGGTGCGACCTTTGGCATCGGTTAAGCGGCCGTCTTCCAATATTTGCAGGAGCATATTGAAGACATCGGGGTGGGCTTTTTCGATTTCGTCGAACAGCACCACGGTGTAAGGACGGCGGCGGACTGCTTCTGTGAGTTGGCCGCCTTCGTTGTAGCCGACGTAGCCTGGAGGGGAACCGATGAGTTTGGAGACGGTGTGACGTTCCATGTACTCCGACATATCCAGCCGAATCATCGCGTCTTCGGAACCGAAGAAGTAGCCGGCTAGGGCTTTGGTGAGTTCGGTTTTGCCGACGCCGGTGGGCCCGGAGAAGATGAAACTGGCGATCGGGCGATTGGGATTTTTCAAGCCGACGCGAGCGCGGCGGATGGCGCGGGAAACGGCTTTGACTGCTTCTTCCTGGCCGATCAAGCGCTGGTGCAGCGTATCTTCCATGTGCAGCAGCTTTTCGGATTCGGATTCGGTCAGTTTGTTGACCGGGACGCCCGTCCAGCTTGCCACGATTTGAGCAATGTCTTCTTCGGTGACTACTGGCGATGGGTCGGTTTCGCCGGTGCGGGCCGAGTCGGTTTTTTTGGCTTGGGAAATAGCGCGAATTTCGGCTTTGATGGTCATTTCCCGATCGCGCAATTCGCCGGCTTTGTCAAAGTCTTGAGAACGCACCGCTTCGTCTTTATCTTTGAGGACTTGGCGCAGTTCTTTGTCAAGTTCTTTGGCTGCCGGGGGCAGTTGGGAGTTGATCAAGCGGACTCTGGAACCTGCTTCGTCTACCAAGTCAATTGCTTTGTCTGGGAGGAAGCGGTCGGAGATGTATCGGTGTGAGAGTTTGGCTGCAGCTTCCAGGGCAGTGTCCAAGATTTTCAGCTTGTGGTGCTGTTCGTAGCGTTCCCGCAGACCGAAGAGAATCTCGATCGTCTCCTCAACGGTCGGTTCCCCTACCATCACGGGCTGGAAGCGTCGCTCTAAGGCTGCATCGCGCTCGATGTGCTTGCGGTACTCGTCGAGGGTGGTAGCGCCGATACATTGGAGTTCGCCTCTTGCCAGAGCTGGCTTGAGGATGTTCGCTGCGTCGATCGCCCCTTCAGCCGCACCTGCACCGATCAAAGTGTGCACTTCGTCAATCACTAAAATGACATTACCCGCAGTGCGGATTTCGTCCATGATTTTTTTGAGGCGTTCTTCAAATTCGCCCCGGTATTTGGTACCGGCGACGAGCAAGCCGATGTCGAGGGTGACGACGCGCTTGTCTTCCAGGATGTCTGGGATATCG
>JAICRN010000493.1 GCA_025937335.1 Microcoleus sp. TY_ISSM_2_bin.22 | reverse complement strand
CGCGGGCGAAAGTTCCCTTCAGCAGCGTGCCCTTTTACATAGCGCGCTGTATGTTGTGCGGGGGCCTTTGGTGCGATAACGGCGAGTGGGACATTCTCGAAACTCTAGGATTTCACACCGAGATTGACAAGATGTTTTCTCCCAATTGGCAAGCTAAGGCCCGCGTGCAAGAACTCGCCTCTCGGGAACGTCAAGTGCTGACTGAGAAACTCGGGCCCGATATCGCCGGATATGTGTTGGAACTGGCGGAAGTTTTAGCAGACCATCCTCACGCAGATTGTGCGGCTACTTACATACTGCGGAGAGCTGAGTTGAAGCGAAGGGAAATTTAGGCAGTTGGCTGTTGACAGTTGACTGTTGACGGTTGACTGTTAACGGTTGACTGTTGACTTTTGTTAGTAAGCGATTGGTCGGTTAATGATGTAGTGATAAAATCTTTGTTTGTAGCAATTTCTATTGGTATTTACAAACATCATATCGGTCTCTTGGCAATAACTAATAAGTCCGGAACAATACTAATAACTAACAACTAACAGCCAGTATATTGATAAATAATAAATAACAACAGACAACAGACAACAGACAACAGTTAACAGACAACAGATAACAGACAACAGACTAAGGACTAAGGACTAATGACTAATGACTAATCACTCTTCTCTATTTTCCGTTGAAAATCTGCGAGTAGCTTATCCTCAGCGGCGAGGCCAATCCGGTTGGGCCGTTGACGGGGTTTCGCTGACGCTGCAACCGGGGGAAAAGCTCGGATTAGTTGGGGAGTCTGGGTGCGGTAAGTCAACTTTGGGAAGGGCAGCGATGCGGTTGTTGCCGGATTCGACGCTGATTGAGGGGCGAGTTAGTTTTGCTGGAGAGTCGGTGTTTGAGATGAATGCCTCTCGACTCAGACAGTTTCGGGGCGAAGCTGTGGCATTGATTTTTCAAGATCCGATGACTCGTCTCGATCCTTTGATGACTGTCGGGGAACACTGCATCGAGACTTTGCAAGCTCACAGACCCAATTTAGATCGCAAGCAAGCTAAGAAACGGGCGATCGACATTTTGGAAGCTGTGAAAATTCCGGCGTCTCGCTGGTCGCAATTTCCCCACGAATTTAGCGGCGGAATGCGGCAAAGAGTAGCAATTGCTTTGGCTCTTTTGCTCGATCCCAAATTAATTGTGGCCGACGAACCGACTACGAGTTTGGATGTAACTGTAGCCGCCCAGATTTTGCAGGAATTAACCAGACTTTGCGAGGAACGCGGAACGGCTATTTTGTTGATTTCTCACGATTTGGCGATGGTGGCTGAGTATTGCGATCGCATTGCGGTGATGTACGGCGGTAAAGTCGTAGAAACAGGGCCGGTGCAAAACGTTTTTGAAAAGCCGCAGCACGAATATACTCGATCGCTCCTCAAAGCAGCTTTGCACATTCAAGCCGATTCTGACAAAGGGTTAGCATTCGAGGAAATCAGGACTGAAGTCGTTACTGCAAACTTAACAAGTTCTCCTCTTTTGACAGTGACAAATTTGCAGCAACACTACAGTTTAGAAAGCAATTTATTAGATCGGTTATTTTCCAGGAATCGCCAGGTAATTAAAGCAGTAGACGGCGTTAGTTTAGAGCTAGAACGGGGAGAAATCCTAGGGCTGGTAGGGGAGTCCGGCTGCGGAAAAAGTACCTTGTCACGCACCATTTTGCAGCTAATTACCGCCACTGGTGGCAAAGTTGAATTTCAAGGAATAGATATCACTGCCCTGAACAGGGATGCTGTGAGGAAGCACCGCCGCGAAATGCAAATGATCTTTCAAGACCCCCACGCTTGCCTCAATCCGATGATGACTGTCGGGCAAAGTATTGCTGACCCTTTGTTTATTCACAAATTAGCTAATGCCCGCGAAGCTAAAAAACAAGTAATCCAAATGTTAGAGCGGGTGGGTTTAAGTCCAGGGGAGGATTTCTTTCGCCGCTATCCGGGGGAATTGTCAGGAGGACAACAGCAACGAGTTTCGATCGCCCGCGCTTTGATTACTCGGCCGCAACTGATAATTTGCGACGAACCTGTGAGTATGCTGGATGCCAGCGTGCAGACTCAAGTTTTAGAGCTGATGTTGGAGTTGAAGCAGGAATTTAATTTGACTTATCTGTTTATTACGCACGATTTGTGGGTGGCGAGATTTTTTTGCGATCGTATTGCGGTAATGAATGCTGGAAAAATTGTTGAAATCGGCAAGACTAAGGATATTTTTGCTAATCCGCAGCACCCTTACACTCAGCAATTATTGCAGGCAGCTCCTTTACTGGCTCGGACTCAATAAAAAAGCCTAAAATTGGGGCAAACAGATACTAAAATTGGGGCGGACAGATACCAGCCACTAAAATCACTCACCCGCTTCTAGATGGATTTCGGAAATTTCCGGTTAAATTCGTTAAAGTTAAGGGATACTTTTCAAATCATCCCACCGACACCAAGCACCATATGGCAGAATCTGACCTAGGCAGTTTTGCGGTGGCACCCGAACCCTCATTCGCAATCGCAGAGGGTGAGGACACCGAGATCGATCGTCCGACGGTAACTCGCTCCTCAGCATACAACAACTGGTCTGCCGACGATCCCGTGGGAGCTCTGTTCAAGGAAATGGCTCGCTATCCTCTACTGACGGCAGCCGAAGAGGTGGAGTTGGCGCGCCGCGTTCAAGAATTGGTAGCCCTGGATGAACTAGAACAGCGTTTGCAGCAGGAATTAGACAGAGTGCCGACAAAAGCTGAACTCGCAGCGGCTTTGGGAGTGAGCGAAACTCAACTGCAACAGCTTCGCCACCAGTGTCAGTCGGCGAAACGGAAAATGATCAGCTCGAACTTGCGCTTGGTAGTTTCGATTGCCAAACGCTATCTCAATCGGGGCGTGCCTTTTCTCGATTTAATTCAGGAAGGAGCTTTGGGTTTGAATCGAGCCGCCGAAAAGTTCGATCCGGAGAAGGGTTACAAGTTTTCTACTTATGCCTATTGGTGGATTCGCCAAGGAATTACCCGGACAATTGCCAATCAAGGGCGGACGATTCGCTTGCCGGTTCACATTGTCGAACAGTTAAATAAGCTCAAAAGAGTTTATCGAGATTTGAGGCGTTCTCTTCAACGCAATCCCACTGAAACTGAACTTGCTAGAGAAATGGAAGTTAGTTGCGAACAGCTTCGCTACCTCCAGCAAGTACGCCGGCAATCTTTGTCTCTCAACCACCGCATCGGCTCGGAAGAAAGTTCGGAACTTTTGGATGTTCTTGAAGATAACGCGACGCAATCTCCCGAAGCTCAGATGAATGAGATGATGATGCGCCAAGATATTTTGGAGGTGTTGGACAGTATTTTGACTGAGCGGGAAAAAGAGATTGTTGCTATGCGTTACGGTTTGCTGACCGGTGAACCTTACACTTTAGAAGAGGTCAGCAGTTTGTTCAATTTGTCCCGCGAACGAGTCCGCCAAATTCAAAATAAGGCAATGCGAAAGCTGCGCCGCCCTCAAGTTACGGAACGATTGAAGGGCTGGTTGAAATAAGCTAAAAAATATGGATTTGGGATTTTGAAAAACCTTAAAATTATTGTGGAGGACACTCCGACGCCGCCGTAAATATGCTTGTTCAAGGTGGAAAAGCTTAATTAAAAATTACAAATTAAAAATGTCTTGATGTGGTATTTTTAATTGTTGATTGTCGCGTACTGCTTACTTATTTATGTCTTCTGAGGTAATTTTGCGCCCAGCTACTCGCGCGGACGTGCCTGTGCTGTTTGATTTGATTAAAGCTTTAGCTGAATACGAGAAATTATCTCATGCCGTTACTGGCAACGCCGTTGATTTGGAGCATCATTTGTTTGGCGATCGACCTTTTGCTGAAGCAATTTTAGCCGAGTGCGAAGGTCGAGTTGTGGGCTGGGCGCTGTTTTTTTACAATTATTCTACTTTTTTGACTAAGCCGGGAATTTATTTGGAAGATTTGTTTGTGGTGCCTGAGTTTAGAGGGCGGGGAATTGGCAAATCTTTGATAGTTTATTTAGCGCAGTTGACAGTAGAAAGGGGCTGCGGGCGCTTGGAATGGAGCGTTTTGGACTGGAATGAATTGGCGATCGGATTTTACAAGGGTATCGGTGCTGATGTGATGCCCGACTGGCGGATTTGCCGGGTTGCGGGCGAGTCTTTGGCAACTTTGGCATCAAAGTAATTCAGGCGGGCTCGCTTGCCAAACCCCTATTCCCCACCCAAAATTCATCTGTTGTGGCACAGGCATCTTGCCTGTGTGTGGAACAGCCATCTGGCGTAATTCAGGGCGGGCTAGAAGCCCACCCCACAAAAAATTCGTCTGTTGTGGAACAGGCATCTTGCCTGTGTGTAGAACAGGCATCTTGCCTGTTAAGCTAAAATGCCACACTCCGCTTAATTAATACCGACCTACTTAATTGACAAAAATATAGGAAAATTTAAATAACAGTAGATTTTGATTGAGAGAGTAAATCGTGATTATTTGGGTAAACGAGCAAATCGATCCGTCGGGCATTCTTTATTCTTGCATTGCTTGTTGCGATGAGACTCAAGCGAAGGATTGCCACGAATCTTTTGAGCAGAATTTGACGGCCGAGCAAAAACAGCAGGGCTGGGTTGCTACTTTGCGGACTGTTAGTTCTTGGGATGAGGTGCCTGTTAATG
>JAICRN010000438.1 GCA_025937335.1 Microcoleus sp. TY_ISSM_2_bin.22 | reverse complement strand
TTGTGGGCGATCGGCAACTATTTCGAGTTGATGAGCCAATGGGGTCAAATCGACCTTGTACGCTGGTATCGCAACCGCCCTTGCTAGAAACACTAATTTCAGAAGCTCAGTTGCATCCAGAGTTTGAATTTATCCCAGGTGTTCCCGTAAAAGATTTACTGTACAGCAACGATCGCATTGCGGGTGTAAAGCTAGGAGATGGGCGAGAGATTCCTGCTGCACTTGTGATTGGTACAGATGGTAGAAACTCGGTTGTACGACAGCGTGCAGAATTAGAGTTAGTAAAACAGCAGAATAGTATAGATGTTCTGTGGTTTAAACTTGCCGCTCATCCTCGGTTTGTGGCGGATAATGTATTTTATTCCATCCTGAATGGCGGTAGCGGATTTAGTGTCTTTCATGGGGCAGAATCAGGAAAACTTCATCTGGCTTGGGTGCTATCGGCAGATGACAAAACCGATTGGAAACATACAGACTGGGCAGAAACTTTCGCATCGCGATCGCCTGCGTGGATGGCAGAACATTTCCGCAACTGTGCCGATACGATCGAATCTCCGATGCGATTATCTGTTGTGGTTGGTCGCTGTCCGCGCTGGCATCGACCAGGAATCATACTTTTGGGGGATGCGGCACATCCGATGTCTCCGGTTCGCGCTCAAGGAATTAACATGGCGTTCCGCGATGTAATTGTTGCCGCCAATCACCTTGTACCTTTATTGAAAGCAGGGGCTAATTACGAGGCTATTGACTTAGCATTATCGCGGATTCAGGCAGAACGCGAACCCGAAATTATTCGCGCCCAGAAACTTCAAGCACAAGAAGCGTGGAAAGGCGAACAACTGCGAAAAAATGGATTATTGCGTTTATTGATGATGCAAGCTGCTCCGTTTTTGGGTGAAAAAATTAAACAATTTTGGGTAAAAGGACAGTATGAATTGCGCCAAGGAGTAACGCAGGTAAAATTGGTTGTGTGAAAAGAGGAAGTTCAAAATTAGGAGAAAATTGTATGCGATCGACAAATATCAAAGGACCGATCGGCACTATTCACATCATCGAAGCCAGCCCCCCTGTCACCGCTGGGGAGTCGAACCCGCTGCCGGTGGTGTTCGTGCACGGTATGACGGTTTCCGCGAGCATCTGGGATGCCCAGCTTGCCCGTGTCGCCCGTACCCGACGCGCGATCGCCCTTGATATGCGGGGACACGGTGATTCTGCACCGCCGGAGGACGGCAACTATGCGCCCGCCTCCTGTGCAGCGGATGTTTTGGCGGTACTAGATGGGCTGGGACTCGATCGAGTGGCGATCGTCGGGCACAGTTTCGGTGCTTGTATTGCCCTCGCCACAGCAGCCGCCGCACCGCACCGCATCGCGCAGTTGATCCTGGCAGACCCACCTGGAGACTTTACCAAGGTGCCTGCAGAGGTGCACGAGGAACGCATCGTCCCCTACCAGAGGGCTCTGGAGACGGAGGATTGGCGGGCTGCTGTGGAAACCAGCTTCAATGAGGCGCTGACAGGAAGCACGGCCCAGACGCGCGATCGGGTTCTCGCTTGGTTGGCGGCGACTCCACAGGATTGCCTGTCTGGAATGTCTCGCGGGATGTTTGCCTTTGAAGCCGTTGATGCGCTCGATCGCTACCTAGCAGCCCCTGGAACACAAGCCCACGCAATTATTGCTACCTCAAACACTTTTCCGTTCAGCCTCCACGTCCTCCGTCCCACGCTGACGACAACTACGATTCCCGATACTGGACACTGGCTAATGCTGGATGCGCCAGAGGCCTTTGCTAGGGAACTGGATATTTGTTTGGGAAAAGAATCGATATGAATGACTCCTCGCTTGAGCAATTTGGCTTCTACTTGCAAGATTCGGAAGCTGCGTGGACTGGCAATGCCAAGAGTGCATTCGGGCTTCAAAATGTGAAATGGTCAGATGAACAGTGGCAGCAGTGCAAGATAGAATATTCTACCAAAAAGCTGGGTTTAAAGCCCCGCCCTTCTAGGACGGCTTTTTCTCTTTGAGTTTGTCAATCCAGTTTTCTATAAGTTGAGTCATTGTTTTTCTTCTGGCTTGGCAATTCTCCGCAATTTCTCTAACCGACTCACTGAAATATGAACGCTTAATCTTTCTCTGGTCATTTGGCTACCTAATTGCTATCCTATTATGTTATCGTAATCAGTATGAAAACATTGAAGTTCAAGCTATATCAAAGCAAGCGGAATAAACACCTTAAGCGAAGTATCAATGCTGCCGGGGTGATTTATAACCATTGCATTGCACTCCATAAACGGTACTACCGGATGTGGGGAAAGCATTTGAATTGTGCAAAAATTCAATCGCATATTGCCAAACTGAGAAAGCGTAAAGCGTTCTGGCAAACGGTCGGCTCTCAAGCTGTACAGGATATCTGCCAACGCATTGAGAAAGCCTACCAACTGTTTTTTAAGCATCACCAGAAGGGAGTTAGACCGCCCGGATTTAAGAAGGTTCGCAGATACAAATCGTTCACTCTCAAGCAAGCTGGCTACAAATTCTTAGGCGGTAATCGAATTAAGATTGGGAATCGCGTTTATCAGTATTGGAATTCCAGAGAGATAGAGGGGACGATCAAGACGTTAACTATTAAGCGCACGACCTTAGGAGAGCTATTTATAGTTGTGGTCGTTGACACCGTTGGAGAGCTTGAAACCAAAGTCGAGACGAGTAGAAACGCTGGCTTTGATTTCGGATTAAAAACGTTTCTCACCTGCTCAAATGGAACAAAAATCGAATCACCGCAATTTCTAAAACAGTCCCTTAACGCTATTAAGAAAGCAAGTCGTCAGCATTCCAAAAAACGGAAAGGCTCAGCGAACCGGGAAAGAGCAAGACTCAATCTAGTTCGCAAGTACGAGGATGTAGTGAATCGTCGCTCTGATTGGTTTTGGAAATTGGCTCACGAACTAACTGATAAGTTCGATATACTGTGCTTTGAGACGTTGAATCTAAAAGGAATGCAACGACTTTGGGGACGTAAAACTTCAGACATTGCGTTTGGCGAATTTCTTCAAATTCTTGAATGGGTTGCCAAGAAGAAAGGGAAAAAAGTGGTTTTCATCGACCGTTGGTATCCATCTAGTAAGACTTGTTCACACTGTGGACACGTCCTGAAAGATTTAGATTTGAACACAAGAGAATGGCGATGTCCGTCCTGTCAGAAGGTGAATGATAGAGATGAGAATGCAGCCAAGAATAACTTGCTGGTTTTTCTTGGCATCAACCGTTAAGTTAGGTGATGTTAGACAGGCTTCGCCTGCAATTGCTGTCTGAGCTTAGAATCCCCCGTGCTTCAGCCGGGGGAGTATGTCAAAGAAATAAATGAAGCTTCAACCGCAGCAGGTTATTGGAACGATATCACAATGTTCTTTGTCAGAACCCATAAATCTGGTCAAGTCGATGCACTCCTTACTTAACAAATCTTTTTTCAAAGTATGCAGCATATTCACATAGCTAAAAATTTCGAGTTTGATGAGGGATTAATTATCCATTTAATTGAGGAAAGTCTGTCCCAAGGTTTTCAGTTTGTTGAAAGACTGGTTCGAGATTATCGTAATGGTTATAACTGCTTCGACAAGGTTGGTGAAGCTTTATTTATAGCGTCATCGCAGGAAAGAGCGATCGGAATTTGCGGCTTGAATCGAGATCCTTATTTCAACGATCCAAAAGTTGGACGATTGCGGCATTTGTATGTTGAGTCAGTTTGGCGGGGAAAGGGTGTGGGGTGTTTATTGGTCGATCGGCTGATTTACGAAGCCAGTCAGCATTATCAGTTATTGACGTTGCGAACAGATACGCCAGCAGCCGACAGGTTTTATCAAAAATTGGGATTCAAGACTCAGGGCAATTGGCAGCATACGACGCATCATTTACAATTGAGCGAGATAGACTGTGCGTGACTTTTAGTTTTACCACAATTCATCGAGGGTTAAGTTGTGGGGGTTTGTGAGGATGAAGGCGTTGTTGTCTTTGATTAAGTCACCGCTACAGAGAATCGGTAAGCGTTCTTGATAAGCTTTAATCGCCAGGATATAATCTCTGTCTGCGAGTGTAGTTTGAATTTTCCGCAATTTGGCAATTACAAGACCGATGAGAGTAATTTCGCCACTTAATTTTTTGGTATTTGGGGTGTGAATTTGCATAACAATTCCCTGAATAGTTGTGTTGGGAATGCGGGTAAGTAGTTCGCTTAAAATTTCAATTTGAGGGCGATTTTCTGCGTTTTCTAGGGTTTGGATTGCCTCGCGGATGCGGGCTGCATAATCTCCCAGGTTTTCCCGGTTAGGTAGCAATATTTCAAATTCTTCTGCATCGGCTGTTGGTTTGTGCCAAAGTGTGGCATTATCTAAGAAAGGTTGGTCTTGATGCCAGCCGTGAGTTTGTAAGTAATTTCTCAGTTGATTTAGCTTGATTGTTTCGAGAGTTTGGCTATCTTTTACGGTGATTTTCATGGTTGAACTCCTTGGCTAATTCCCTCCATAATTGACTGAAGGGCGGCGACTGTAAATTGGTTGGTTTTGGGGATGGTGACGTTGACAGAGTTTGTGTTTGGTGTTTCTGGCATTCCCCGCAGCGAGATCCAATATCCGCAGTTTCTGATGCAGAGTTCTGTTTCGGACTGGGTTAACCAGTCTTCGGGTGTTTCGGGGATTAAAACGACAACTAAAATTCTGGGAATGGCGAAGTCATCCATTCTTAAGTCGTCGTAGTTTTTGATCTTGAGGGGGTAGCGGATGGAGTTATCGTCTTGGATATCTCTCTCTTGATGTAGATTTTAACTGCAATTCTAAGCGAGGTGCTCTAATGGGGCCTGTCCCGCCTTTCGCAGCTACTCCCCAGTCTACGCTGTCATCGTCTACGGAAGGTTTGTAGACGGAATAGCCGGCAACGGTGGTGACAGCTTGCAGGTAGACGTTGCTGAATTGTTCTTTTTGTTGGTTGATGTCCACTTTTTACGTAGCCATTATTCTTGTTAACCTGTTTGGTTTTAGCTCGTAGATAAAATTACATCATGTTGATTATGGTTTCCTTGATTTGTATCGGTTGGTTGGTGACAATGGAGTAGAGAACATCGGGGTCTAAATCG
>JAICRN010000520.1 GCA_025937335.1 Microcoleus sp. TY_ISSM_2_bin.22 | reverse complement strand
GTTGATAAAAACTATACGAGTCAAATTTGCCCCCAATGTGGAACCCATACTGGTAAGAAAACCTTGGATGTCAGAATCCATAGTTGTCAGTCGTGCGAGTACACCACTCATCGCGATACAGCAGCAGCACAAGTAATTAGAGACAGAGGTATCCTTGCGGTCGGGCAGCCCGTGAGTAAAACTGCTTCTGGAGGCGTTCTATCAGGGATCGATAGTAATATCGGTCTAGAGTCGAGCCTGTGAGAGAAGAATCCCCCGCATTCTATGCGTGGGGAGTGTCAATTCTACGGCGGCACTTGGAAAGCCACCAAGAAAAAATAGCAATTACTAACTCCCTACCCCGATTAATGGCAGGGACACGGGACACTCGCGGTGTCCTCTACATCATTCCGATGCTACCGGAAACGATATCAGATGGTAAAATTTTGAATCTTCCGCCAAAAAATCCAAAGTTGCTTGTTGCCAAAGGCAATTCAACCTTCCCTGGGACAAACGTTATTGTTATATCCATAACCAAAAGTTTATGATACTTACCCGAAGCTAGCTGACGAATATGTTAAAGCTTTTGTACAGGATAAACAGCAAGCATCAGTAGACTTTCGCGCCGAAGCAAAGTTATTCGGTAGTCCGATTTGTGAGTAGGACAGCCGAGAAGATAATGCGCGTCAGCGGTGTCACACTCTAGTAAGCTGTCGCACATTTAAATTG
Organism: Microcoleus sp. TY_ISSM_2_bin.22; assembly: GCA_025937335.1. GTDB lineage: Bacteria > Cyanobacteriota > Cyanobacteriia > Cyanobacteriales > Microcoleaceae > Microcoleus. The sequence continues at coordinate 3,707 of JAICRN010000520.1, read as the reverse complement.
TAGATTCAGGGCGGGCGGGACGCCCACCCCACAAGACTTTAATTTTTTTTGACATACCATTTAAATGCCGCAACAGCTTATGGTTGCAAGAGAATTCCCAAACTTTGAAATTCGCAACGCTGGCGTTTAACTCTTGCTTGATGAATCTGCTGTGTTCTCGCCTTAAAATGGTATTCGTCTATCGCGAAGCTAGGAAAAAGTATCGCAAAGCACAGCCAACAGTCAGCGAGTTAGAAAAGAATCTTCCAGAATTCAGTCGAATAGAAAGCGAACAAGATAGACAAGTTAAGTTGCTGAAGTTAAAACAATTGCTGGCTGAAGTCCGAACCAAAATGTTTGATTGTGCTCAGCAAGTGGAGTATTTGCAAGAAGACAGAAATACCGTTAATACTAATGCTGAAAATTAGGGTGAGGGCTTGACAATAATTATAATTTTGTGCCTCCCAGGCGACAATCGGGATTTTTTGCAGAGGTTTCAGGATTTGGCTGAAAATAATTATCAGCGGCAAATTGAAATAAATTTAAACTACTTGATTGCTAGTCAAGATTTGTTCCAGCAGTCGATATCTGCTGTGGGGGGATGGTGGAAATCTACCAGGTGGAATCGGAACGGGAACAAGAAGAAGGGGAAAAAAACGCGAGCGCCAACCGGAGAATATCATCTTTTTTGTCTGAAGTGCGATCTGCTGCGGATAGAATTTTTTCCATGTATCAAACAAAAAACCGGGTTTTCGATCAAACCCGGCTACCATTCACACAAGCACTATTCACACTGCTCTAACCTCAATTCTTTAATAACTTCATCCCCATTTTCACTTTGTCCAAAATCGTCTTTTGCGAGACACAAGTAATCAGACAAAGCTTGCCACAATTCAAAGTATCGCGGCGGACTTCCTGAGCTTTTTCGCCGTACCAAATCTCGCGGGCGCTGGCGTTTTTCACATTACCAATGACCGGAAACTCATCGCACAATTTCACATCGCCGCGCGTATCAATCCAGTAATTGCGCAGTCCAACGCGACAAGGACGAGTGGAATCAGGAGCTTTTTCTTCCGCAAAGTGAGGAATCATCAATCGCAACACTTCATCGCTGTTCATAATTGGAGCACCGTGGTTCTTCATTTCAATTAGGCGCTCGATTACTTGTGCAAATTCCTCCATGTCTTCTTTTTCAATCCACAATTCCTCGAATGTTTCTGGCGTCCAGCGGTTGACCGGTTGGAAGTTCACCGTCGTCGCCCCCATTCCCTGAGCCCAGGTGACTATTTCCGGGAGGTGGCGGAAGTTGAGTCGGTTAATTGTCGGTTTGACGTTGATCGGAAACAGGACGTTCTGTTTTTCTTGTTCTGCGCGCAGATAACCGATTCCTTTAGAAAGCCGATCGAATAATCCCGGTTGACCCCGCAAATAATCGTGCAGTTCTGCATTCGGCCCGTCAACGGATATATTCACATTAAAAGGACGCGCCGCCACAGTTTTCGCCGCATTTTCCCTGGTCATGCAATAGCCGTTTGTGGTGACGCCTGCGTGAATGCCATTTTTATTCGCAAAGGCCAGTAAGTCTAGAAAACCTTTCTTAATATAAGGTTCGCCACCGCTAAAGTTGATGGAAAATTCGCCCACAAATTCTTTGATGCTTAAGAGAGCATTTTGCCATTCTTCGATCGTCATTTCGTCTTTATATTCTTTGAGCCGCCAATACTCGCACTGGCGACATTTAACGTTGCAATGCTCGTTGACTATTCCGTAAAAAGTGACTGGGCTGGTCATGTCGTATCCTGTATTGATACGGAGCGATTCGGCTACTGCACTCTTGGTGTGCTTGACGCCCAGTCTCGATAATGTTAAAGCATCCATGTCTTTTTTTCCTTACGTGTTGTTATTTAAGTCAATTTCTCGAACCTTCTTTTGTGCGTAGGATTACGTATTGCTGATTACGTATTCCTTTTAAGTACGTATGCACCATCCTAAGAGTTCGGTTTGGGTATGGCTAGATGTTTTTCAAACATTTATAATGTTAATTAATGTAACATATTAGTATTACTTATTAATTAAAGCTTTTTTTTTATGGAAACATGAATCCTGCTTTAATGCGTGACAAATAATAGCGGATTGAGATTGATTTAAGTCAATAAATTGTAGTTTTTATTTAACTTTAGTTAAATAACTTAATAATTTACTTAAGTAAAAATATTTATGTAAGCTGTCTCAATAACTTAAAGTTATAGTGAAGTGAGCGGGCCATACAGCAGTTGACTTCACCAAACCTTTACAATATGAGGGAATTTAAGTATTTCAACGGTGAAAAATGGCTATAAACATGGGACGATATTTTGACGTAGTGAAATTGTTCTGGGGTGCGGCCATCGCCGCAGAACTAGAATACCGAATCAACTTTGTCATCGCGACCCTCAGCAGCGTCGGAAACCTTGCGGGTAGCTTGTTTGGGCTATTTTTGTTCTACCGTACCGGCTATACGTTTTCTGGCTGGAAATGGGAAGAGGCTTTAGTTGTACTCGGCATTTTTACGGTTTTGCAGGGGTTTTCGTCAACCTTTCTCGCGCCCAACCTCAGCCGTATTGTCGATCGAGTCCAGCAAGGTACTCTCGATTTCGTACTCCTGAAACCCATCAGTTCGCAATTCTGGCTGTCTGCAAACACTGTTTCCCCTTGGGGAATACCCGATATCATCTTCGGTGTGGTATTGTTGCTGTACTCAGCTAACAAACTCGGATTGGGAATCGGCAACTATTTCCTAACAGCAATACCGCTGTTATTTGGCATGGTGAGTCTTTACAGCATCTGGTTTATGTTAGGTGCTATGAGTATTTGGTTTGTCAAAATTTACAACGTTACCGAAGTTCTCAGAGGATTATTAGAAGCCGGTAGGTTTCCAATGGCAGCTTATCCGGTAGCTTACCGATTTTTCTTCACATTCGTAGTCCCCGTTGCCTTCTTTACCACAGTACCGGCAGAAGCAATGCTGGGCAGAGGTGATATAGTTTGGATAGCAGGGGCTGGAATATTGGCGATCGGGCTTTTGTGCGCTTCCCGCTACTTCTGGCAATTTGCACTCCGATTTTACACCAGCGCTTCGAGCTAGTGAAGTAGATAGGTACAGATAAACATCGCGTCGGGAGAGGGGCGTGCGTGAAACGGTTAACTCGCTTCTACAAGAGTTCCTTGACTTACCAGCTCTTACAATTTTATACAAAATATTCTATTCATATCTACTTATATACTTTAAAAAAATGTAAAATTTTAACAGAGCCTGATATTCTGGAAATTTCAACAGTAAATAAACCACGCAAACGAGGGCAAATAAATGAAAAGAAAACAACTGGGAAACACTAATTTTACTATCAGCGCGATCGGTCTTGGAGGTATGCCGATGTCCTTAAGCGGCCGGCCACCCGAATCGCAATCTATTGCGGTAATTCACCGCGCCCTCGATTTGGGTGTCACCCTAATTGACACGGCAGATTCCTACTGCCAAGATCAATCCGACAAACACCATAACGAAGAACTGATTGCCAAAGCTTTACAACAGTATACTGGAGATATTAGAGCTGTCACTGTCGCCACTAAAGGCGGCTTAATGCGGCCTCAAGGTGGATGGACGCGCAACGGCAACCCCCACCATTTACGCAAGACAATTCGCGAAAGTTTTGAAGCACTCGGCGGCCAGGAACCGATCGACCTTTGGC
>JAICRN010000189.1 GCA_025937335.1 Microcoleus sp. TY_ISSM_2_bin.22 | reverse complement strand
CTTCACAACCAGGAAAGGCATTTTTTGTCAGATTGTAAAACTTCAGCAGTGTTACGACATTAAAAACTCCCACGCTAATTCCCAAAAAATCATAATATCTTGAACACTAAACCTATTGCCAAAGTAACTTGAACCGGAGAACGTGCCCCTGATGCCGATCGATTGGTAGGATGTCTTAGTTCCCCTCTGGGACGACAAGAGGTAAGTGTAATAGCGGTTTCAACTGCCGACTATTGTCAGTGAATTTTCATCGGAATTTGTATAATTTATTAGTGCCAGAAGGCGGACTGGCTGGTGTAGGATAGGTTGCAACCGCCGACTATTATAAATGAGGTTTGTAACCCGCATTTAGTATTTATTTTTTCTCAAAAAACCCGGTTTCTTCAAGAAACCGGGTTTTTCACACTTACGCGGCGTGTTGTCGATACCACTCAATCGTATTTTTCAACCCTTCCTTAAACTTAATTTCCGCAACAAAACCAAACCTTTCCTTAGCCCTTTGGGTATCCAAACAGCGGCGCGGCTGACCGTTAGGTTTGTCTGTTTCCCAAACAATTTCTCCTTCAAATCCCATCAATTCGCAAATCGTTTCCACTAAATCGCGAATTTTAACTTCGCTATTCGTTCCCAAATTAACCGGGTCAGATTCACTGTAATCTTGCGTCGCCATCACAATTCCCCGGGCGGCATCTGTGGAATACAAAAACTCGCGGCTAGGGCTGCCGTCGCCCCAAACTGACAGTGTTTTGTCTCCCCTTTGTTGCGCTTCGTGGACTTTGCGAATTAATGCGGGGATGACGTGGGAACTTTTGGGATCAAAGTTATCTTCCGGGCCGTACAGATTTACTGGTAGCAAGTAGATACCGTTGAATCCGTACTGCTGGCGGTAGGATTGCAGTTGCACTAATAAGGCTTTTTTCGCTACTCCGTAAGGTGCGTTAGTTACCTCTGGATAGCCGTTCCAGAGGTCATCTTCTTTGAAAGGAACTGGGGTGAAGTTGGGATAAGCGCAAATCGTGCCGACGCAGACAAATTTTTCGACTCCTGCTTCGTAGGCGGCGTGGATTAGTTGCGCGCCCATCATCAAATTGTCGTAAAATAATTCAGCGGGTTTGAGTTGGTTTAAACCGATGCCGCCGACATGGGCGGCGAGGTGAATGATGATATCTTGTTTGTCGGCGGCGCGCTTGCAGTTTTCCATGACGCGGAGGTCGCAGTCGATCGATCTAGTCACCGAAATTTGCTCGGCATCGGCCCCTGCTTTCACTAACTGGTCGATTACCTGACGGCCCAAGAAACCTGCGCCGCCAGTGACTAGAATGCGTTTGCTGCTTAAATCCAAGCTTGTCATAATTTTAGCCTCGGGATTTTGAATAAGGGTCGATCGACAAGTTCAATTCTAAAATTTTTGCTTTAGCCAAAAAAGCTTTCAGCTACAGGACGAGGTTACCCACAAATCTGTTTTAGCTGCAGCAGATAGGGATAATTTGCTCAGTGCACACCCGAAAGTTAGATCTGGGAGCCGCGACTCCTCAACTATCATTTTAATGTTTTTTTTAGCCCGCACAGCCGAAAATTTTGCGAGCAATTAAGCTGGTTCTTTGAATGCCATCGCGGGCTAATAGCTTCAACAATCCTCTCATCAGTTGTGAACTCTGTGTAGGGGCAATCCCCGGCGCGAGGCAGCCTTTCGCCAATGGGGGTAGACACGGGTACTACCCCTACAAACTGTTCCCTGTGACCGCTTTGTTTAGCGGCTCAATCAAATCCGTTGCCCGAACCTCGAGCTTGCTGGTCTAAAGCTTTCATGTCAGCATCTACCATTAAACGCACTAACTCTTCAAAAGTTACAGAAGGCTCCCAATTTAACTGCTGGCGGGCCTTAGTCGAATCGCCAATCAACAGTTCGACTTCTGCCGGACGCAAGTAGCGTTCGTCAAACTCCACATATTTCTGCCAATCTAAATTGACGTAAGTAAAAGCCAAATCGAGAAATTCCTTAATGGAATGGGTCTCGTTAGTAGCAATGACATAATCGTCAGGCTTGTCTTGTTGCAGCATCAGCCACATCGCCCGCACATAGTCTTTAGCATAGCCCCAGTCCCGCTTGGAATCGAGATTGCCCAAGTAAAGTTTTTTCTGCTTGCCGGCGACTATTCTGGCAACGGCGCGAGTAATTTTGCGAGTTACAAAAGTTTCGCCGCGGCGGGGAGATTCGTGATTGAACAAGATGCCGTTGCAGGCAAAAAGTCCGTAAGATTCGCGATAATTTACTGTTTGCCAGTGACCGTAAACTTTGGCGCAGGCGTAAGGACTTCTGGGATAAAAAGGAGTTGTTTCCTTCTGCGGAACTTCCTGCACCAAACCAAACATTTCCGAAGAACCTGCTTGATAGAACCGCACTTCTATGCCGGTGCGGCGCTGATAGTCCCGAATTGCTTCTAGCAGGCGCAATACTCCCATTCCTACTGTGTCAACCGTATATTCCGGCGAGTCAAAACTGACTCGAACGTGAGATTGAGCGCCTAAGTTATAAATTTCTACCGGCTGAACTTCTTCCAAGATGCGGCGGAGAGTGGTGCCGTCTGTCAAGTCGCCGTAGTGTAAAAACAGGCGCGCCCCCTCGCTGTGAGGATCGACATAGATGTGGTCAATTCGATCGGTATTAAAACTAGAACTGCGCCGGATAATGCCGTGAACTTCATATCCTTTCTCTAACAGTAATTCGCTCAAGTAGGAGCCGTCTTGACCTGTAATACCTGTTATTAGCGCTCGCTTGCGTTGCGTCATCTGATTTTCCTTTGACAGGCTGTGTTAATTCACTTTGGAATTTCCGGGCAGAGGCTGTTGTTGCCTGCCGGTCGTATTCTCAAGCTCTACGTTAACTCACAATTCTTCAAGCGGCATCAAGAAACTGTTTCGTTTTGGTAAATAGTTTGCCGCTTGCTGTCAGTAGTCAGCATCAGTGGTCAGTAACAAACAAAACTAACTACCGATTGCTGACTGCGGACAAAAATTAGTATGCGCCGTTATTTTTGGGAAAAATCACAACTCCAATTGTTTTGAAAACAATCCACATATCCATCCACAGGTTTTTGTCATTAGCGTAATAGAGGTCGATTTGGACTCGGCGGGGATAGGGAATGTCGTTGCGACCGGACACTTGCCACAAGCCTGTAATTCCAGGCCTTATGGTAAGAATTTTGTTGATGTGACGGCCGTACCTCGGCAGTTCTTCTTCAACTAAAGGTCTCGGCCCGACGACACTCATATCTCCTTTTAAAACATTCCAAAACTGGGGAAACTCGTCTAAACTGGTCATTCGTAAAAATCTTCCAATCCAGGTAATCCGAGGGTCTTGTTTCAGCTTGAAATTGTCCTCAAACTCTTGACGCAAATGCGGAGATTTTTCCATGATTTCCAGCAATATGTCGTCCGCATTTTCCACCATCGTTCTGAATTTAAGGCAATAAAACATTTTACGGTTTTTGCCTACTCGTTCCTGTACGTAAAAAATAGGCCCGGACGAGCTTAAGGCAATAGAGAGAGCCAAAAGCAGGTAAACCGGAGCAAACAGGATCAGAACCGATAAGGAAAACAGGATGTCAAATAACCGCTTGAAAAATTCTCCGTCGAGGCTCTGTAGAGAACGACTTATGCGTCTATCTCCTTGCAGGACAGGCCCAAAACCGCGTCTCGCGATCGCTCGAATTACCTTGCCGGAGATTAGTTGGCTGTCGGCAGTCATCTTACTCCTTCACTTCACACCACACACAGTCCTGATCATAAAGCCTCAAGACGCTTTGTTCTCTGAATTATGTTTCCAATACTCAATTTTCTGCATTCAGAAGGCTTCAAAAGGCACAATGCAAGGGAAGTTGAAGGCTTCTGAAGGCAGAAGGAATAAGAAACAGGGCTTCTCAAAGCAGAAGGAAGAGGGCACGAGGAACTTATGCAGAGTGCTTCTGAAGGCATTTATGCAAAAGGCAGAAGGAAAATTTTCCCACTTTCTCACTCTCGGGCTCTCGGGATCTGCCACCTTCAAGTCCCAGACTTGGTAAAATCGCGGGATTGAAATTCCTGATAGCAGCGTCCCACAAAAGCTAGATAGCGCTGCCCAAAGACTTCCGGGGCAAACTGTTGAGCGCGCAATCTGGAGATTTCTGGCTCAAATTTGCCTTGCAACTGCTCAAATTCCTCGACAGCTTTGACTAATGCTGCTGGGGTTTGGGAGGAAAAAAATAAACCAGTCCCTGTCTCTGGGTGTTGGCGAATGTCGAGCACTGTCTCCAAAGCGCCCCCTGCTGCATAGGCAATTACCGGCGTTCCGCAAGCTTGAGCCTCTACCAAAGCTATGCCAAAATCTTCGCAAGCAGCATAGACAAAGGCTTTCGCCTCTGCCATATACTTTTCAACTATTTCGGCCGGCTGCCAGCCGAGCACTTGCACGTTAGGTTTGGCGAGAAGCCGAATCATTTCTAATTCTGGCCCGGTACCGATGACAATTAGAGTATGCCCGAGTTGATTGAATGCTTGGACGATCGCGCTAACGTTTTTGTAACTTACCAACCGGCAAACTGTGACGTAAAAATCTTGTTTTTGTCGCATCAAGGAAAATCTATCGATATTTACGGGCGGATAAATCACCTCGGCCCGCCGCCGGTAACACCGCCAAATTCGGCGCGCCGTGTGTTGGGAGTTGGCGATGAAATAATCGACGCGGTTGGCAGAAATTACGTCCCACTGCCGCAGTCGGTGCAGCAAATATCGCGTCAGCAAGCCCGGGATGCCCCGTCCGGCTTTGCTGCTGCGCAAATAGTCAAAAGTTAAGTCCCAAGCGTAGCGCATGGGTGTGTGACAGTAGCAGACGTGCAGTTGCTGAGGACTGGTGAGGATGCCTTTGGCGACGGCGTGGGACGATGAGAGGATGATGTCGTATTGTCGCAAATCTAGTTGTTCGATCGCGATCGGCAGCAAAGGCAAATATTTTTGGACGCCGCTGCGGGCTGCGGGAAAGTGCTGCAAAAATGTTGTGCCAATCTGCCGCCCGAAAAGATAGCTTTCGGGATTGGTCGATTCAAAGTCGATGAGGGCATAGACATCTGCCTCGTCTACGTGTTTGAGGATTTCCTGCACTACGAGTTCTGAACCGCCAGTAGCTAAGGGCGTCAACCATTCGTGAACTAGGGCGTATTTGAGTTTTTTCACTTGTTATGTAGCCGATCGAACGATTTGTGAGCGCCAGTTCTGTCAATATTAATCTTACCGAGGGATCGCTTACGCACCTTCAAGCCATCAACCGGGTTTCTACGTAGATATCTAGATCGAACCAAGGATTTTTGAAATCAACGGCGGTGCTGTGAAATCAGAGACAGCCAAACCGCAATCTGCGACGACAACGATTCCCCCAATTGTTGACAAGAAATACTATTAGGCGGAATACTGAAGGTGATTTGCCAGCGCCTAAGTCTGCGGAACGGGCGATCGGCTCAATGTGGTGTGAGGAAAAAATGTCCAAATTTTTGTGGAAGGGACTTTTAGTTAGTCCCGCTGTATTGGCAGCAACTTTAGTCGTATCTTCGACGGCGCTAGCAGCAGAGCAACCTGTAGAAATTGCCGCGACAGGTCAAGCTCATCAATTGCAGTTACCCGGTGCTGCAACCGAGGCTGCCAAGTCTGAGACGGCAGCCGTTACAGCCGAACCAGCCGCACTAGCTAGCAACTTGACTGTTGAGACTATCGATAAAGAAAGTGCGAACCTCTACGAGGGCTTGGCTAACGAGCCGAGCGCCCCAGTTGCCGAACAAGCAAAAGCACCCGAAAACGCAGTTGCAGCAGATTTAAGCGAAACCAAACCCGCAGTCGCGCCCGCAAACTTAAGTGCCCAACAACCTGTCCCGGAGCCAATCCCCGCAGTCGCGCCCGCAAACTTAAGCGAAACGCAACCCGCCGTTGCACCGGCTAATTTAAACGCAGAAAAACCGATCGCGCAACCCGAGCAAATTTCCCAATCGACCGATCCAAGTGCCCAACCTCAAGCACAGTCGAATGTTTTAGAACAAATCAACCAATACAGCGCAGAAGACAGCAGCAGCGAAGATCCGGCCGGCCAAGTAACTTCTGTTTCGCAACTTTCCGACGTTCGACCCACCGATTGGGCTTTTCAAGCTTTGCAATCCCTAGTCGAGCGCTACGGTTGTATAGCTGGCTATCCTGACGGCACTTTCCGAGGCAACCGCGCGATGACTCGCTACGAGTTTGCGGCGGGTTTAAATGCGTGTTTGGATAAAGTTAGCGAGCTAATTCAAGGCGGTTCGAGAAATCTGGCGACGCGAGAAGATTTGGCTTCTGTGCAAAGGTTGCAAGAAGAATTTGCGGCGGAATTGGCAACTTTGCGCGGCCGAGTCGATGTTTTGGAAGCGCGCGCCTCTGAATTAGAAGCAAATCAGTTTTCAACTACAACTAAACTCAACGGCGAAGTAATATTTGCTTTGACGGGTATTGCCGGAGGAGAGGATGCCGAGGGCCGCGAAGCTGATAAAACGACGGCTTTTGGCAGCAGGGTTCGTCTCAATTTTGACACCAGTTTTTCTGGAGAAGATTTGCTGAGAACTCGACTGCAAGTTTTGAATCTGGGTTCGTTTTCTACTAATAATACGAAAACCGCTGAAGGGGAATTGCGGTTTAATGCCGGGCCTTTTGCCGAGGCCAGCAATACTGTAGGTTTAGATGCGCTGCTTTACCAATTCCCTCTCGGCAAAAACACTACTGTAATTCTCGAAGCCAATGCCGGCGCGGCTGACGATTTTACCAACACAGTCAACCCTTACTTTGACGGAGACGGCGGCAGCGGTGCTCTTTCTAACTTCGGTACTCGCAACCCGATTTACTATTTGACTGGCGGTTCTGGCATCGCTCTGCGGCATCAGTTTGGGGAAAAACTCGAACTGAGTTTGGGATATTTGGCCGGCAACGCCGCGAACCCGACGCGGGGTAACGGTTTGTTCAACGGTTCTTACGGCGGTTTGGCTCAGTTGACTTTCAAACCGAACGACAACATGGCTTTAGGTTTAACTTACGTTAATTCCTACAACTTTGTTACCGGTACCGGCAGCAATGCTTCTAATTTCCCGGTGCGTCTCGGTTCCTTCGGGCTCGACAGCGATAGCAATCTGCCAGTTTCTAGCAATTCCTACGGCGCGCAAGCTTCGTGGCAGTTGAACCGGAGATTTGCAATTGGCGGTTGGGCTGGTTACACCAACCAGCGCATTTTATCCAACTTGGCTACTCCTACCGGTTCTGTACAGCGGGGGGATCAAAAAATCTGGAACTGGGCAGTTACTTTGGCTTTTCCCGATTTGTTGAAAGAAGGAAATGTGGCGGGGATTCTAGTAGGTATGGAGCCGCGGGTGACGAGTTCTACTAATCGGACTTTGCCGGAAGATAAGGATACTTCGCTGCACGTTGAAGGTTTCTATCAGTTTAAGTTGAGCGACAATATTTCTGTCACTCCTGGTGTGATTTGGCTGACTGCTCCCGACCACAATAAGGATAATTCTGATTTGGTGATTGGGGTGATCAGAACGACGTTTACTTTCTAGGAGCAGCCCACACCGATTTTAGATTTTAGATTTTAGATTTTAGATTGGCAGTTTTAATCTAAAATCGGTGGGGGCTTGGGTTTAATTTTTAAACAGAAACGACCAGCTTTAGCAAAAGCTGGTCTGCACAAATAGTTAAATCCGTTGTGTTCCCACAGTGTTTTTCTCACAGTGAGGAAACCCAAGTTGCACGTTTCTTTGCAAAGGGTTCTAAAAGAAATATCATCTCTCTTAAGCGGTATTATAACAATAAAAATTTATTATTTGTAATAAAACTTTACATTACAGTCTAATTTTAATTTTGAGGGGCGATCGCACAATCGGTAACTTTGTATAATCCAACCTGGCTTCAAAAACCCGGTTTCTGCCTGGAACGATCGCTGCCAAGCCTTTTATTTTGCCTAAAAACCTGGTTTCGATTGCCGAACGACCCCTTTCTTACTTTGTATAAATTATGCCGGAGCTTGCTGCGGTCTGCCCCAGACAATCCGCTCCTGCTTGTATACAACCATACCCGGTTTCGCGCCTTTCGGCTTGTATACATATTTAGGTTCTGTATAAACCACGGGGACTTGTTCGCTGTGACGGGCGCGACTGTAATAAGCAGTCATGTCTGCGGCAAATTGCAAATCGGTTTCTTCAGCCACAGTACCGGGTTTGAGACGCAGCAAAGCGTGGCTTCCGGGAATCTCTAGGGTGTGGAACCACAAGTCGTAGTCGTTGGCGGTGCGAAAAGTGAGTTGGTCGTTTTGGCGGTTGTTGCGCCCGATTAATAATTCAAAGCCGCTGGGGGTTTGGTAGCGGTGAAATTCGATCGCAGCATTTTTGTCGGTACTGCGATAATCTGGTACATCCAGATATTTTTGCTGGATCAGTTCTTCGCGGATTTCGGCGAGGGTTTGCAAATCTTGGGTGTTGCGGTAGGTTTCCAATACCGAAAGTGCGACTTCAACTTGTTCTAAATAGTCGATTTCTTCCTGTACGGCGGCTAACAAAGGTTCTACTGCAATGCGGGCTCTTTTAAGTTTTTGGTGTTTTTTGTAGAGGGCTTGAGCGTTTTGAACGGCGTTTTTTTCCGGGTTTAGGGGAATGATAACTGGTTTTTCGGTTTCAAAGTCGGGGAGAGAAATTGATTTCATTCCCGGTTCCCAATGCTGCAAATTTGCCATCAGCAAGTCGGCTTGGGATTTGTGGGTGTCTGCGTCTGCAGATTGCTGCAAACGTTCTTTAAATGTGTTGGCTTTGAGGCG
>JAICRN010000687.1 GCA_025937335.1 Microcoleus sp. TY_ISSM_2_bin.22 | reverse complement strand
CCAGCATCCAAACTTGCATCAAATGAGTTGTCCCGCCGCAGAAAAACCAGGCTCCCAATAAGAGAAACCCCTTGCTCAAAGGCACGTCTCCCTGCTTCCGCGCCAAGTATGTCAGAATTGCTGGAATTGAGTAATAAGCCAAGGCAATTAACAAATCGCTGACCGCGTGCAGTCCCATCAACTGGGTTTGCCACTGGCAACATCCACCTTGCAGAATAAAATTGTGGTTAAATAACATAATCTTAAGAAATTGCAGCATTTCGGCTTTCGTGTGCGATCGATCGTAGTTGCACTTTTGTTGCTGGCTCGCTAATTCCTAGTTTATACACAAAAAAACAGCCAAATATCCCCGCATCTGTCTTGCGGGGGAGTGTAAATTGCTAATGCCTGCGCTTTTATTGCTCGGGAATCAAAACTAATCTGTACGTGTATCAACGTCTACTAAATTCTTCTAGTAAATCGGTTAATGTCACTGATGATCTTCGAGGAAAATATCTGAAACCATCTCGAATTAAACCTCCATGCGCTTAGAGCAGCTTCAAGCATTTCTTTCAGTTGCTGAAACTGGTAGCTTTCAGCAAGCGGCCCGGAAGTGCGGCGTTACCCAATCGACTATTAGCCGCCAAGTGCAGGGATTAGAAGCGGAAGTGGGTTTGTCGCTGTTTCACCGCACGGCCCACGCGAAACTGACTGTGGGAGGGGAATGCCTGCTGCCTCACGCTCGCAAAATCTGTCAGACTTGGCAAAATGCAGCAGAAGAATTGGGAGACTTACTGGCGGGAAAGCAGCCAGAACTCTGTGTGGCTGCCATTCACTCGGTTTGCGCTGCTTATTTGCCGCCTGTGCTGCAAAAGTTTTGCCGCGACTATCCAGACGTGCAGTTGCGGGTGACTTCTCTCGGGAGCGATAGAGCCCTAAAAGTCCTCAAAGACGGTTTGGTGGACATCGCGGTGGTGATGAACAACCGCTATTTTACTCAAGCCCCGGAAATGTTGGTTGAGGTGCTCTACAATGAGCCGATCGAGGTGTTGATGGCGGCGGGTCATCCCCTGGCCCAGTACGATCGAGTACCTTGGCCGGAATTGATTTGTTACCCGCAAGTGGTGTTTAAGGACGGGTACGGAATGCAGCGGATGGTGCAAGAACAATTTGGACGCATCGGTGCTAAACTTCATGCTGTTTTGGAACTCAACACTCTTGACGCTTTTCGGGGTGTGGTGCGGCAGGGAGAATTGATTGCTTTGCTGCCCCATTCAGCTTTGGTGGAGGCGAAAACAGATCGCACTTTAGCAGTGCGGTCGATCGCCCAAGAGCGCTCAAATTCCAAGGTTTCCGCGATCGGTCAATCGGCGGTCGATCCGGCTTGGACTCGCGAAGTGGTGTTGGTGACAACTCACGATCGAATGCAAATTCCGCCGATCGCCCATTTCTGGAATCTGGTACGCGAATTTGTGCCGCCTTTTGATGTACTCAAGCTAGAAAAATCAGGCAGTTAATACCATTTTAGAATTTAGATTTTAGATTGGGAATGACTGATGAAATAAGGGTTTGGATATTTCCAACAATTGCCTTCTTTGTGGGAACTGGTATAATTCGATAATTTTGAATAGATAGTTCTGAAATTTAAATTTAAAACGGTTTAAATACTACCAATTACCAACTACCAATTACCAACTTCAAAAGTTATGAGTGACGCCTTTAGAGAATTGCTGCGCAAAATTGGCAGCGGAGTACACACAGGAGAAAATTTAACTCGATCCGAAGCAGCAGCAGCCACGCGGATGATGCTGCTGCAAGAAGCAACACCGGTTCAAATCGGAGCTTTTATGATTGCCCACCGCATTAAACGGCCCACCGGCGAAGAATTAGCCGGAATGCTCGATGCTTATGAACAATTGGGGCCTGTGCTGGCCCCCCCAAACCGAGAAAAAGGTTTTTCCGTCTCTACCGTGGCCGTGTTTGGCGTTGCTTACGACGGGCGATCGCGCACGGCTCCCATTAGCCCTTTAACAGCCCTAATTTTAGCGGCCTCTGGCGTCCCAACCCTCATGCACGGGGGCGATACCATGCCAACCAAGGAAGGCATTCCCCTGATTGAAATTTGGCGCGGTTTGGGAGTAGACTGGAGAAAACTGAGTTTAGAAAAAGTCCAGCAAGTTTTTGACAGTACGGGTTTAGGTTTTGTTTACCTTCCCAAGCATTTTCCTCAAGCCGCCGCTTTAGTGCCCTACCGCCGCGAAATCGGCAAACGGCCGCCTTTTTCGACAATGGAGTTGATGTGGTGTCCCTGTGCCGGCGACGTTAACGTCATCTCCGGCTACGTCCACCCGCCCACAGAAGGTATGTTTCAAAAAGCCTTTGAGTTGCGGGGAATCAAAAATTATACCACCGTCAAGGGATTGGAGGGAAGCTGCGATTTGCCGCGCGATCGTACTGCGATTATCGGCATTGCTAAGCCGGACGCTGAGTTCGAGCGACTGCTTTTATCCCACGGAGATTACGGGTTTAGCAGCACAAATCCTGCCTTTCAATCAGGATCTGAGTTATTCAAACAAATGCAGGAAGTGTTGCTAGGAAAACCCTCGGAATTGATGCAGTCCGCTATCTGGAACGGCGGCTTTTATCTGTGGCGCAGCGGAGTTTGTTTGGATATTAACTCGGGTTTGATTGAGGCAGAAACTTTATTGAGTAGCGGTCAAGTCGTACAAAAACTTGAGGAAGTTAGCAAAGCCGTTAGTGTTTTGAGTTGACCGTTGACCGTTGACTGTTGACTGTTGACTGTTGACCGTTAACTACTGACTACTGACCACTGACTACTAGACATCTCCAATAATTATTGTGGAACAGGCCGGAAAGCCTGTTCAAAACAGGCAATTCTTGCGATAACTAATGACTGATGACTCATGACTAATAACTAAGGAATGAGAATTAAATAACTTACACTCTTGAAAGTGGGGTGGGCTCTTATAGCCCGCCCTTTTTTGGACGGGCGGGACGCCCATCCCACAATAACAATTAAAATTGTAAGTTATTTAATTCGCGATCCTAAGTG
>JAICRN010000412.1 GCA_025937335.1 Microcoleus sp. TY_ISSM_2_bin.22 | reverse complement strand
TAAGTCTTAGCTGAGGGGCGGAGTTTGGCATAGGCGCCTTTAACCATCCCTCTTGTGCTTTTCTCGACCCTTTTGTCACTTATCTGGAGCAATTCGTCTGCTACTTCAGCTTTTCTTTGGGTCAGATATTCTACTGGGTTGCCATTGTTTTTCGCTTCAGTCCACATTGGATCGAGTGCGATCGAGATTTCTGGCAGAAGTTGATCGAGGACTTGGGCGCAATAGTCAGCCCGTATCCCCTTGACAGTAGAGTAGGCAGCTTTAAGAGCAAGACCACCCAATCCCGGCGCTGCTGCAACTTGTTGGTCTATCAACTTTACACAGTCATCAACAAAAGTTTCTCTGTGGTTTTCATTCAAGAGAATATCACTAAGTCCCATTTTCACTTTCCTTGATTTAATAGTCAATGTGCTTATTAGCTTTAAGCTCAATCTGACATCATATATCTATTTTGAGCCTTTACTCAAGGTTTGCCAAGTTTTTTAAGCTTTGAATGTCTCTATGAGACAATCTAATGTTGAGATTTGTCTAGTATGTTATGGGAATTAATGTTCTATCTGCTGCTAATTATTGGCCTGCGGTTTGTAGTAAGGGCTTTAGTCCTTATTAGGTGATATTAATGAGAAATTTAGTCCTCACTACAAACTGATGAGTTGTGAACGCTCACATAAAACATAGAACAGCTCGAAAAAAATATTATAGAGAGGATCTGTCTAAGTTCGATCGCACTTGCACGTATTATATGGCACGTATCATTAGGATTAGACGTTCGGCTTGAGGCCTGCAGGTGCTGCAATGACGGGAACTTTTAGGGTTTGAGTGGGGCGATCGCTCGATTGCAATACCAAATTTTTCGGTAATTTCGGGGAAGTGCTTACTCCGGCAAATATGTGAAGCGATAAGGTTAAGGCGGCCGATAACAAGAGTTTTTCTAACATGGCACTGTCTCCAATACATATGCCCTAGGGCATAAATCTTCTTACACCTACAAGATATAAACATCCTCAGTCCCTTGGTGCGATCGCGCGGACATTGTTAAGTGACACATATCACGCCTGAACGGGGGGTGATGGGGATAGGGGGTGAAGGGGATAGGGGGAAAGGGATAGGGAAGTGGGGGAGAGTGGGAAAATATTGGCTAGGACTTCTACCGTCAACATCCCGATCGATCCCCGTACACAGCTTCTGTGCCGAATTTCCCTCCAAATCGAGAATTGTCCCAGAGAAAGAAGCCGTTGAGTCTCTCTCAAAGGTAGAATTAGCCCGTAGAAGTTATTTGACACAGCGGAGGTACCGACAATATGCTTGCATACTTTCTGGCGTTGGCAGTCGGTCTGGGCAGCTTCAGTATTTACATGGCGGCATTCTTTTTTCCAGAAGTTCACCGCAAAAGTGATTTTACCTGGAGCGGTGTAGGACTTTTTTATGCGTTAATTTTATGGGTTTGTGCGGGACGGATTACCGGTGCTCTGCTGCTTGGTCAAATGGCGGGCGTGGCGATGTTGGGCTGGTTTGCTTGGGAAACTCTGACTTTGCGCAGACAGGTGACGCCCGTTGCTGAGCAAACGCCGATTCCTCAGTCGGTGAATTTGCCGGGGGCTGCGGGCGGGCCGTTAGCGGGCTTGTTTGGCAAGAAAAAAGAGCCCGCAGCGAAAAAACCTAAGTTTGTTCGATCGCCCAAACCGAAAACTGATGCGGTTCCAGCACCCGCTGCGGATAAGGGCGAGGTCAAGCTAGAGGAAAAGCCCGCGACTTCCCCAATAGCTGAAATTGCCGAAAGTTCGACGATCGAGCCGACCGCCGAAAGTGCGATCGCCCCTGACTTGAAAATTCCCGACAGGAACGCACCTGCAATTGCAGAAATACCCGTCTTTTCGGTCGAAACTCCTGTTGCTGAGACTTCACCAACCCCAGCAGAATTAGCCAGCAGCTTCACTCCTCTACCCCTACCTCTAGAATTTTCAGAAATTGCAGCACCAGCAACTGTGGAGCCAACAGAGGCTCAGCCAGAAGCAAAACAGCAGCCAGCAGACGATGATTTTGACGAGATGTGGAGGGCGATGGCTAAAGAGTCCCAGTCTGCTGCGAGTTCGGCAGCCCCAACAACGACACCAACGCCAGCCTCTGAGGCAAACTCAACTCCTGCCAAAACAGCTAAAAAATCCGGCGGTTTCGGAAGTCTGTTCGGCAATATCAAAAATAGTCTCGGCGGTATGTTGGGACTGGGTGCGGGTAAAAACAAGTCTGATGCAACTCCCCAGACGCCAAAACCTTCAGCGACTCCAGAATCGATCGCACCTGAATCTAAAATAACGGCAACTCCTGCACCGGAGATCGACCAGATTCTCGAATCCGAATTAGCCGAGGCGGCTGCGGAAGTTGCAGCCGAAAGCAGCAACACTGCTGTTGAAACCACCCAAGGAGTGCCGTTTCCCACCGATGTTGAAGCATTGGCCGAGTTGATGGCGGCAGACATCGCGAGTTTTGACAAAAAAGGGGAAACTCCGATCGACGAGCGATCGTCCGCCCAAATCCAGACACCGCCGGCTGCGGTTGGTGAAGCAGAAATCACGAGTTCTGAGAAAATAGGGGAAACTCCGATCGAGGAGCGATCGTCCGCCCAAATTCAGACACCGCCGGCTGCTGTTAGTGAACCGGAAGCAGCAGCAGCAGGCGCAACGGAAGCAGAAGCCCCTGCTGTATCTCTAGAAATGACTGTGGTGGAAGTGGCAGAGCCTGTAGAGATACAAGTACCGGGAGAACCTGGGTTGAGCGTGCAGGTGGAAACGGTTTCAGTATCAGCGATCTCGATCGTCGAATCCACAGATACAAAACCATCTTCTGAGGGAGAACAACCGGAATTGATTCGCCCGAATCCCCCCTTTTCGGAGGTAGCAGACACTGCTCGAGCAGCCGATGAATCCAAGTCTGAGAAGGTATCCGGCGAAGATAAGCCGTTATCTTGAGGAAGAAAGCAAAAGGTAGAAACCAGAATTTTTTTGATTCTGCTTTCTGCCTTCTTACTTCTGCCTTCTGCCTTATTTCTTTTTCCTTATTCCTTTTTCCTTAATATTATGAAAGCAATTATGGTCGTGGGAACAACATCTCACGCAGGGAAATCTTTAGTGGTGGCAGCGTTGTGTCGAATCTTTTCTCGGAGAGGCTGGCGCGTAACTCCGTTTAAAGGTCAGAATATGGCACTGAATTCCTATGTCACAGCGGCCGGCGGAGAGATTGGTTACGCTCAAGCAGTGCAAGCTTGGGCCGCAGGCGTCGCACCTTGGGTAGAAATGAATCCGATTTTGCTCAAGCCGCAAGGAGATATGACTTCTCAATTGATTGTCAAGGGCAGGGCGATCGCCAATGTGCGAGCATCTCAATATTACGAGCAGTATTTCGATATCGGCTGGCAAGCTATTCGGGACTCTTTAGAATTTCTCCGCCAAGAATTTGACATGATTGTGTGTGAGGGAGCCGGTAGTCCTGCTGAGATCAATCTCAAACACCGCGATTTAACAAATATGCGGGTGGCTAAATATTTAAAGGCTCGAACTTTGCTAGTAGTTGATATCGATCGCGGCGGTGCTTTTGCTCACATTATCGGTACTTTGGAATTGCTCGATCCAGACGAACGGGCTTTAATTAAAGGATTCATTATTAATAAGTTCCGAGGGCAAAAATCCATATTAGATCCGGGCCTGACTTGGCTGGAAGAAAGGACGGGAATCCCGGTAGTTGGGGTGATTCCTTGGATAGACGAAGTGTTTCCCTCAGAAGATTCTCTCGATTTGCTCGATCGGCGTTCTCCCAATTCTCAAACCGACATCAATATTTCGGTCATCCGCCTGCCCCGAATTTCTAATTTTACCGACTTTGACCCCCTGGAGTCGGAAACTACCGTCACAGTCAAATATGTCAGCCCAAAAGACCATTTAGGCCATCCAGACGCCGTGATTTTACCAGGGTCTAAAACTACAATTTCTGATTTGCACGTGCTGCGCCAAACAGGTATGGCAAAAGCTATTCAAAATTATTTAGTAGCTGGCGGTACAGTCATGGGAATTTGCGGCGGCTTTCAGATGCTGGGAGAAAGTATCAGCGATAAAGAAGGCCTTGAGGGAGAAAAAGGAGAATTTCCAGGATTAGGATTGCTACCTTTGAAAACTGCGATCGCACCGAACAAAATAGCCCGCCAACGCATCGTAACATCTAACTATCCTCAACCGGGTTTGCCAGTTTCCGGTTACGAAATTCATCAAGGAAAAACGCAAATCCTAGAGTCAGATTTGACTGAACCGTTATTTGACGATGGGAGTTTAGGCATTGTCAACACTTCTCAATCAATTTGGGGTACATACCTGCACGGCATCTTTGACAACGGAGCTTGGCGGCGAGCTTGGTTAAATCACTTGCGGCAGCAGCGGGGACTCCGCGCATTGCCTACAGGTATTTCTAATTACCGAGAACACCGAGAAGCTTTGTTAGATTCTCTAGCAGATACAGTGGAAAAGCATTTAGATATCAAGCATATTTTAGGTTAATTAGTTAACAGTTGACTGTTAAGTGTTAACTGTTAACTATTGTTTGTTATAGTTGAGGTTAAAAGTCAATGACAAAAGTTTGTTTTTTACCTGATAACGTGACAGTTGAAGCTGAACCAGGAGAGCTTTTGCTTGATGTAGCCAAACGTGCAGGGGTTTCTATTCCTACCGGCTGCCTCATGGGTTCTTGTCACGCTTGCGAAATAGAAATTGACGGCGGGGATACGATTTGTGCTTGTATTTCCGGCGTCCCTTCCGGGAAACAGCAAGTGACAATTAATCTCTATGTTGACCCGACTTGGTAATTTGTCAGTTGTCGGTTGGCAGTTGGTTGTTGGCATTAGTCATTAGTTAACAGTCAACTGTCAACAGCTAATTCTTTTGCCATTCTTGCTGTTTCTTGCGAGCAGATTGCAGCCATTTTTGGGATTCGGGATAAACAGTTGTCCCGGGTTTGACGGATTCTAATTGATTGATAATTTGTTGCAACTGGCCCAGAGAGTTACCGGAATTTTGATTCGGAGAATTCACATCATTTTGCAAGTTGGCAAACAAGCTTTTAGCTGCTTGCAAAGCTGTTGCCGAATCTTTTTCTGCTTCCAGTCTCATCTGGGCAATTCCCAAGTTTTTCTGATATTCAGCAAGTTTGGTTTGAGCGTCGAGATAGCCGGGGTTATCGACTGGAATCAATTTCAGTCTGTTAATACCTTCTTGCCACAATTCTGCTATTTGTTCCCACTGTGCGGCTGGATGCGGCGGTTTTTGGGAGGCGACGGCGGCGGAGAGAGCAAATTCTTTAGCAGCTTCAATTAAGTTGTCAGCCTGCACAGAACCGGTGGCGACGCCGCCCATTGCTTGAAAGTCTCTTTCTGCTGCTTTGAGTGTTTTCTTAGCCGTTTCTCCCGCGAGGGTTTCGGCGGGAATTTGATTGAGTTGGTCGATCGCACTTTGCCAATTTACGGTCGCTTTTTGTCTAT
>JAICRN010000198.1 GCA_025937335.1 Microcoleus sp. TY_ISSM_2_bin.22 | reverse complement strand
AGGGGACATCACGGATAGATCTTCTACAGACAGCGTTTCAACCAAGAGTTTTTTGCTAGTTGGTTCTACGACTTCGTAAATATATTTCACTCCCAAATATTTAGCGATTTTGTCAAAGATCTCTCTCTGCTGAAATGGCTTGCTTATAAAGTCGTTACAGCCCGCCATAAGAACTTTCTCTCGCTCTTCTTCAAAAACACTGGCAGTTAAAGCAATAATGACAGTTTGTTGGCTCTTAGGGCATTTTCTAATATATTTAATGGCAGTGTAGCCATCCACGATCGGCATTCGCAAATCCATCAGAATCAGGTGCGGCAGCCAACTCTCCCACAGTGAGAATGCCTCCACTCCATGTTGTGCCTCTCTTACCTCAAAACCAACCGAGGTAAGGCTCTCGACTAACAGGCGGCGATTTTCTTCTAAATCTTCAACAACAAGAATGCGGTAACTTGGTTGTCCGGGAGCTAAACCAATTACTCTTTGATTAATTGATTCTGGAAGTAAGGATTCTGCTTGAGGTAACTGTACACCTATCTCAAAGGAAAAAGTGCTACCTCGGTTCAAAGTGCTTTTAACGCGAATTTGACCGCCCATGAGTTTGACGAGTTTTTGACTGATGGCTAAACCAAGCCCGCTGCCTTGACTCAAATTATTCCCAGCTTGGGCTTGCACGAATACCTTAAATAATTTATCCATTTCTGTGGGGGCAATTCCCACGCCTGTATCCTCAACTTCAAAACATAGGTGACAGGATGTTTGGTCTCTTTGTGTTACTCTTACTCGCAGGCTGACGCTTCCTTGCTTGGTAAATTTAATCGCATTACTCAGTAGATTGGTCAATACTTGATATAGTTTTTTCTCATCAGTATGCACAAATCTGGGTAGCTCGGGATCTTGCTCGACAACTAGCTGTAATTCTTTAGATTGAACTCTAAATTGCAGCATTTCTTCAATAGATGTCAGTAAATTTGTCAAGTCAAAGTCAGAAAGATTGAGAGTCATTCGTCCGCTCTCTATTTTGGATAAATCTAAAATATCGTTAATCAAGTCTAATAAATGTCTACCGCTACGATTGACAATCTGTAAACGTTCTTGGAGAGAACGAGTCAGATTGCTCTCATAGCTCATCAATTGGGTGAATCCCAAAATTGAGTTGAGGGGGGTGCGGAGTTCGTGGCTCATATTGGCTAGGAAGACAGTCTTGGCTTGGTTTGCTTCATTTGCCTGGTGAAATTCCAACTCAGCTTGTTTGCGATCGCTAATGTCAATTAAATATCCCAAGATTTCTACTGGTGTACCTGAATCATCTCGAATTAGCCTAAGCTGACCCAGCATCCAGCGATAAATCCCATCGGAGCGACGAAAACGGTATTCGTGGAAGTAAAAATCATTAACGAATAGATTTGCCAAGCCATTCAGCACTGGTTCTACATCATCGGGGTGTAAGTGATTCACCCAAAATTTAGAATCTTCTAAAAACTCCCTGCTTTCGTAGCCCAATACATCTTTGATATTTTCGCTGATGAACGTTACTCCATAATCGTCGGCAGGTTTACTGCTAAAAATGACAACGGGGCTGTAATTTAGAAGAAAGTTGAGGCGATTTGTGGAAGCGTGCAAGGCTTGCTCAGCCAGTTTTAGCTCTGTTGCGTCCTCCTGAACGGCAACATATACAGTTCCGTATTCAGGATGTTCAAACATAGATGTATGAACTCTGCACCAAAAGAGAGCGCCATCTTTCTTTTTATTTTGGACTTCATATTTCGCTTCCCCGGTCTGTTGAATTTGAGTGACGATATCTAGAACGGTTACATCGGGTGTAGTATTTGTATCGACATAATTCAAGACATTAACGGATTGACCTGCAAGTTCGCCATCTGTGTACCCAAACATAGCGTCAAATGTAGGATTTGTGTAGACGATAGAGAGGTCTGAGGCTTTGATTAAACACACTCCTCCTGCCATGTTATTCATGATAATGCTTTGAAGCTCTAGCGTTTTTTGAGCTTCTTTTCTATCGGTAATTTCTTGAATTTGATAAATAAAATGCAGGGGGTTTCCCTCTTCATTTTGTACTAGCGATACATTAAGCAGAATCCAAATAATATGTCCTTGCTTGTGGAAATACCGTTTTTCGAGTTGGTAAGTTGAAATCGTTCCTGCTAATAGCTGAGCTAAATAACTAAGATCCACTTCTAAATCGTCAGGATGGCTAATCTCTTGGAAAGTTAACGCTAACAATTCTTCTGATGAGTAGCCAATAATTTGACATAAGGCAGGATTGACTTTAATCCAGTGCCCATCAAGTGCAACGAGCGCCATCCCGATAGAGGCATCTTCAAAGGCATGGCGAAACTGCTCTTCACTGTTTCGTAAAGCTATCTCAATTTGTTTGCGATCGCTAATATCGCGCAGAATAACAGTAAATACCGTTTCGTCTCCCATTTCCAGCTTAGAAATAGAGGCTTCAGCCGCAAACTGCGTTCCATCTTGACGACGACCCAAAATCTCGCCTCGTTCTCCCATCCTTCGCGCTCTGCTCGAAGAGTGTGCAAATTGTTTGATATGCTGCGAATGTGCAACTCTAAACTGTTCTGGCAGCAGTAAATTCAGTGGCTCGCCTAAAATATCCTGCATTTTATAGCCAAAAATCTTTTCTGCCCCTTGATTAAACAGGTTAATGCGTTGAGCGCGATCGACTGAAATGATTGCATCATTGGCGATTTCTAGAATTCCCGCAAAACGAGCCTGCGATTTTTGTAAAGCATCTGTTCGTTCAGCCACAAGAAATTCTAAAGTTTCATTAAGTTTTTTAATTTCTTTTTCGGCTTGTTGGCGCTTGTAATCTATCTGGTTCAAAAATCGAGCCGTCGCCAAGATGAGAATTGAGAACGTGAAAACCATAATAGCTGAACGCAATGTATAGCCAAAATTAGCGTTGTACCAGCCTAATTTTTGTCCCTGAAGAGTGAACCAGTTCAGCGTGACAGGAAAGATCGTCCCCCAAGGCAGCAACCACCGAACCATTACTCCGCCGACCTGGGGACTGGTTACCACTTGCATTAATCCTTCCTTGGGGCGGAGCAATAAAATTCCTCCATAGAGGATGAAAAAAGTGAAGATTGTGTTTAGGGGTTGAGTCGTCGTAATTGTGACCAACCGTTCAAAAATATCGACAGTGAATATGTGTCCAAATAAAGCTAGCAGAGAAATTAAAGCTGCAACACTACTAAAAATCTGAGCCAACCAAGTGTGTCGTTGGGAATTTTGCCCTAACAGTAACAGTGCTAGTCCCATCAGCACAAAATTTAGGGCGGTATTTACTCCCATTCTTCCCGGATAAGAAGTCGCTGAAGACACGAAATCTCGGAAAAGCCACTCATCAATACCCAGCTTCCAACCAAAAATATACTGAATCAGCGTCAGCATACCGATGATGATTATGAATCTTGCTATCCATTGAGCGATGCGATCGTCGAGTCTGGTTCTTTGGTACTGCAACAATCTCAAACAGACTCCAGCCAGCAAAAAGCAAAATGCCGTGTTTGCTTTCATGGTAGAAGTCATACCGGGAAAACCGCTTTTGAGTGGGGAGATGTCAAATTGCCAACCAAGCAGTACGAGACACCCGATCGCAATGACGAGTAGGCTTGCCATTTGAGAAATGCGCTTGTTCATAAATCGGCTGCTTGGGTTGAAATACTCTTGTTCTGATGTTAGGCGAAGCGAAGAAGGGCAACCACGGGGGGACTGCCCCTAACCGAACTATTCAGATTTTGTAGGGCTGCGCCCCCTTGCCACCCCCAGATCTCAGGGATCGCAGGACTTCTTTCTGCGTCAAGTGAGCTTTATAACCTAATAATTCAACTATACTATTTGTGCATATGTTTATAGTCGTCTAGCAAGAAACTATGGAAATCAGTATGATTATCGATAGAACTAGCGATCGGATTGGCGATCCAGCTACCAACTACCGAGGCAATATTTTAATTGTTGACGATTTGCCTGATAATCTGCGTCTTCTCCGGGATACTTTGATAGCCGAGGGTTATAAAGTTCGCAGTGCTATAACAGGGGCAATGGCTATCCGAGCCGCCCAATCGCCATCGACGGAGCTAATTTTACTCGACATTAAATTGCCCGATTTGGATGGCTATGAAGTTTGTAAACAATTAAAATCTGACCCTCACACCGCAGACATTCCCATAATTTTTTTGAGTGCGCTGAATGAAACTTTTAATAAGGTTCAAGGGCTGGCCGCGGGAGGGGTAGATTATATTGCTAAGCCATTTCAAGTCGAAGAAGTATTAGCTCGTGTCGAAACCCACCTAACTATCGGAAGGCTGCAACAAAGACTCCAAAAGCAGAATTTACTGCTGTTGAAAGAAATTGAAGAACGGCAACGTCTCGAAGAGTCTCTCTTTGCCGAAAAGGAATTGGCTCAAGTAACGCTCCAATCAATTGGCGATGGGGTCATTACTACAGATGCCCAAGGTAATGTCAGATATTTCAATCCTATAGCTGAGCGACTGACAGGCTGGAAGACTCATGAGGTTAAAGGAGTTCCTTTTTCTACAGTGTTCCTAATTGTCGATCAAGTAACGCGAGAGCCAGTAGAGAATCCTATAAACAAGGCTCTATTAGAGAAGCGAATTGTGGGCTTAGCTAACAATACTATTCTGATTGCCCATGATGGAAACGAGTATCCGATTGCTGACTCGGCAGCACCGATTCGAGACCGCCAAGGTAAAATTATCGGGGCAGTCATGGTCTTTCATGATGTTACTGAATCGCGCTATCTCACCCATAAACTCTCTTGGGAAGCCAGTCACGATGCCCTGACAGGGTTAATCAACCGCCGAAGATTTGAGCAGCACCTAGTTGAGGCGATCGCTTCTGTTCAAGATAGCAATCAGCAGCACGCTCTCTGTTATTTAGATTTAGATCAGTTCAAAGTCGTTAACGATACCGTAGGTCATATTGCTGGCGATGAGCTGCTGCGCCAAATCACCGCACTTATTCAAAAGGGAGTCCGTGCTAATGATATGCTGGCTCGCTTGGGAGGTGATGAATTTGGTATTTTGCTCTCTCAATGTCCGATTTCTCAAGCAGCTCAGATTGCGGAAAATCTCAAAGACCTAGTGCATCAGTTTCGGTTTATTTGGAATGGCAAAACCTTTATCATCGGAGTCAGCATTGGAGTTGTTGCCATTGACAACACCAGCCAAGATTTGATGGAGCTTCTGGGAGCTGCTGATGCAGCTTGTTATGCCGCCAAAGCCAGAGGGCGCAACTGTGTTCATATTTATAGTCTAGATGATGGCGAACTAATTAAACAACGTGGTGAGAGGCAGTTGGTTTCCAAAATCAGCCGAGCGCTAGAAACAAATCGTTTTTGTCTCTACTACCAAAAGATTGTCTCTATTAAGTCTCAACCATTAGTAGAGCATTATGAGATTTTGCTCAGAATGCTGGACGAAAATGGAGAAGTAGTATCTCCAAATGCGTTTATTCCTGCTGCCGAGCGTTACGGATTGATAACGGAAATAGATTGTTGGGTAATTGAAAATTTTTTCTCAAACTATCACAATTTGCCTGAAAAAAATCTTGTTAATAAAGGCTTGTATACGATAAATCTTTCGGGGGCAAGCATTAGTAACAATCAGTTTCTGAGGTTTTTAATCGAACAGTTTCCTCGCTACCAAATTCCCCCACAAAGCATTGGTTTTGAAATCACAGAAACCGCAGCCATCGCTAACTTTGAGCAAGCCAGATATTTCATAAGCGAACTTAAAAAAATAGGTTGTCGCTTTGCTTTAGATGATTTTGGGAGTGGATTGAGTTCATTTGCGTATCTGCTCAATTTACCAGTTGATTATCTAAAAATAGATGGTGCTTTTGTCAAGAATATTAATCATAATTTGATTTCTCAAGCGATAGTTGAAGGCTTTAATCGCATTGCCCATTCGATGAATATTGAAACTGTGGCTGAGTTTGTCGAAGACGAGACGATCTTAAAAAAATTGCGGGAGATAGGAGTAGATTATGCTCAGGGTTACGGGATCGCCCGCCCTGTTCCTATTAACTTTAATCGCTAGCCGTCCAATTATCTCTATTGTGTGAGTCTGGGATAAAACCTCGATCGCGAGCAAGGCATGGGTATTTTTAGCATCAAAAATATTCTGATATTTTGCTCGATCCTTGAGAAAAATTCGTTGCAGGCGATCGTTAAATCTGATTTTTTTAACAGGTAATGACCAATAAACTAGGTTTATTGCCGATCGCCAATCGGTAGGATGAGGTAGAGCCTGTCGATCGCACTCAGCCAGTGGAGTGATTGCCTCACGGTTGCGCCCTGTCAGGAAGCTTCCAACAGTCGATCGCCCGCTGCTACAAGGCTGGCTCAATTTACTATGTCACATTTAGATGGAATGTGCTGTAATTGTAAAGGATTGAGTGTTCTATTACAAATAGACCGGAAAGTTTGCCATGAAAGCAGTTGCGTTCGATCGCTACGGTTCCGCCGAGGAATTGCAGTACCGAGAATTGGAAAAGCCGATCGCCAAATCCAACGAATTGTTAGTGCGAGTTCGCGCTAGCAGCGTCAATCCCGTAGACTGGAAAATTCGGCAAGGACACCTGCAACTATTGACAGGATTTAACTTTCCTCGAATTGTCGGTTCTGACATATCGGGAGTTGTGCTAGAAGTCGGCAGGGAAGTCACCCAATTTCAACCCGGAGATGAAGTTTATACTTTCTTAAATCCCCTGAATGGCGGTGCTTGTGCCGAATACGCCGCCGTCGCAGAATCTAGTGCGGCAATTAAACCTAAAAACATCACTCATGCAGAAGCAGCAGCAGTACCGATTGCAGGTTTAACGGCTTTGCAATCGCTCAGGGATTTGGGTCAACTTCAAGCAGGAAACAAAGTATTGATTAACGGCGCTTCCGGCGGAGTCGGAACTTTTGCCGTGCAAGTTGCCAAAGCAATGAACGCGGAAGTAACGGGAGTTTGCAGCGCTAAAAACCGAGAATTTATCAAGAGTTTGGGAGCGGATTTTGTCCTGGATTATGCCGAAATTGACTTTACTCAACAAACTGATAAATATGATATAATTTTAGATGCTGTCGGGACAAGAACATTTGCTGAATGCGAAAAAGTCCTGCAACCAGAGGGAATTTATATCTCGACTTTGCCAAGTTTCGAGAACCTCGCACCGATGTTAACGAGCTGGTTTATATCGGGTAAAAAAGCTAAATTAATTGTTGCCAATGCCAACACCAGCGATTTAGGAAGTTTGCGGGAATTAATAGAATCTGATAAAGTTGAGCCGATTGTCGATCGCACTTACAGCTTACAAGAAGTAGCAGCAGCCCACACTTACAGCGAAACGGGCCGCGCGGTCGGCAAAATTGCGATCGGGATTGAATAATGAAGGCACTACAAGGCTTTTGACACGGCTACACGGATTAATTATGGAGTATGGAGCTTTCCTTCTGCTGCTGAAGTCAGAATGAAGAATGAAGAAGGAAGTCGGAGCAATTATTAAATAACTATGCCCTATTACCAATTTCCAATTTTCAATTACCCATTCCCTGTTCCCAATTACCCCTTACCAATTACCCATTTCCTATGACTGCTCCCTCTAACTTGGAGACACCCGAACAAGGTTCCGACAACAACCTCGAAGCAATTAGCCCGGAAAACAGCATTGCACCAATAGCAGGCGGTGCGATGGGTTCCCGCAACCTAGAAAACGAATTTCTCGACGAACTTCCTGACGAAGTTGAAATGTCTTTATTCGACCATTTAGAAGAATTGCGTCAGCGAATTTTCTACTCTATAATTGCAGTAGTAATCGCTGTAATCGGTTGCTTTTTCACAGTTAAACCCATCGTGCAACTGCTAGAAGTACCGGCCGGCCCCGTCAAGTTTCTGCAACTAGCTCCCGGCGAGTATTTCTTTGTTTCTATCGAAGTAGCCGGATACAGCGGTTTGCTCCTTGCCAGTCCGTTTATTTTTTACCAAATAGCGCTGTTTGTTCTCCCCGGTTTGACTCGCAAAGAACGCAGGTTGCTCGGGCCTGTATTTTTCGGTTCGAGTTTCCTATTTTTGGGCGGTTTAGTATTTGCTTACATCGCTCTGATTCCGGCGGCGCTCAACTTCTTTGTTAGCTATGGGGCGGATGTTGTAGAGCAGTTGTGGTCGATCGACAAATACTTTAAATTTGTACTGTTGTTAATGTTCAGCACCGGCTTAGCTTTTCAAATCCCGATCTTCCTAGTATTGCTAGGCGTTTTTGGCATTTTTTCGTCGAACCAAATGCTATCGGGCTGGCGGTATGTCGTCTTGGGAGCCGCAGTTTTGGGAGCGGTTTTAACGCCTTCTACTGATCCTTTAACGCAAAGTCTTTTAGGAGGTGCGATCCTCGGCTTGTATTTGGGTGGCGTTGGTTTGGTGAAGCTTTTAGGGCGATGAGAATTAAGAATAGCAGACAATGTAAAAGTTACCGAACATCTGAATTTTAAAATTGTCTGCTATTTTTAGCCGAAATTGGGATTGTTGTCAACTTATATTAAAAACATTGCTTCAGTTATTGCCAGCCCGAATAGAGTATTTACTTCTGGTAGCTTATAAATATTTTGT
>JAICRN010000465.1 GCA_025937335.1 Microcoleus sp. TY_ISSM_2_bin.22 | reverse complement strand
GATAAATTTTAAGCGGCAAGGCAAAAAGACTGAGTTTCAGAAAGTTAATAAACTTCGGCTTAAACTTACTACGTCATCCATCCCTTATATGAAGGCAACTCATGCAGCAGTATAAAAGGGGACAGGTTAATGAGTAATTCAGAAACAGACAAGTCTCTAGAAGGAATTGCGATTATTGGCATGGCCGGCCGCTTTCCTCAAGCGAAAAATCTGGATGAATTTTGGCAAAATCTGCGAGAGGGAGTGGAGTCAATCTCTGTTCTTAGTGAAGCACAATTGCTTTCTTCAGGAATTGACCCTACTATGTTTCATAGCGCCAATCACGTCAAAGCTGGCGCTATATTAGAAGACATGGATTTATTCGATGCTTCATTCTTCGGTTTTAATCCCAGAGAAGCAGCGATTACAGATCCCCAACACCGCTTATTTTTGGAGGAGGCGTGGTCAGCCCTGGAAAATGCCGGCTATGATTCTGAAAGATACCGAGGTCAGATAGGGGTTTACGCGGGTGTAGGTTGGAATAGCTATTTGTTATTCAATTTAGCTTCAAACCGGGGTTTTCTAGGCACTGTTATTGATTACCAAACTCTGATTGGAAACGAGAAAGATCATTTAGCTCCGCGCACTTCTTATAAATTAAATTTAAGAGGGCCGAGCATTAGCGTGCAAACGAATTGTTCGACATCATTAGTTGCCGTTCACTTAGCTTGCCAAAGTTTGTTAAGTTACCAATGCGATATGGCTTTAGCCGGAGGCGTGACGGTAAATGCCTTGCAAAAAGCTGGCTATTTGTATCAAGAAGGAGGGGTTTTATCTCCTAACGGTCAATGCCGTGCTTTTGATGCTGGTGCGAAAGGCACTGTACCGGGGGGCGGCTTAGGAATTGTTGTTTTGAAGCGGTTAGAAGAGGCGATCGCCGATGGCGATTGCATTCACGCTGTGATCAAAAGTTCGGCTATAAATAACGACGGTTCTGGGAAAGTTGGTTACACAGCGCCCAGTTTGGAGGGGCAAGCAAAGGCGATCGCGGAAGCCTTTGCCATCGCCGACATCGAGCCGGAAACAGTGACTTATGTAGAAACTCACGGAACTGCAACGGCTTTGGGCGATCCGATCGAATTTAAGGCCTTGACAAAAGCGTTTCGCGCTAGCACTCAGAAAAAAGCTGCGATCGCGCCGCCTGCACATTGTGCGATCGGTTCAGTCAAAACCAATATCGGCCATCTGGATGTCGCTTCTGGGATCGCAGGCTTGCTCAAAACTGTTCTGGCCCTCAAACACAAGCTGATACCGCCCAGCTTGCACTTCCAGCAGCCGAACCCGGAAATTGATTTGGCCAACAGCCCTTTCTACGTCAATACCGCTTTGTCGGAATGGCCCGCCAACGGCACTCCGCGTCGCGCGGGAGTCAGTTCTTTTGGCCTTGGCGGTACTAACGCCCACGCGATTTTGGAAGAAGCGCCAACAGTCGAAAGTTCAGGGCCTTCTCGCCCTTGGCAGTTGTTGGTACTGTCTGCCAAAACGGCATCGGCACTGGATGCGGCTGCAGTAAATCTGAGCGATCGCCTCAAGCAAAATCCCGATCTCAATCTCGCGGATGTTGCTTACACCCTGCAAGTTGGCCGGCGAGTTTTTGACCACCGGCGGGCGGTTGTTTGCAAAGACATTCAAGATGCTGCGATCGCGCTTTCCGATCCGAAACGAGTTCTCACTTTGTACCGCGAGGCAGGCGATCGCACTGTCGCCTTTATGTTTCCGGGCCTGGGAACTCATTACCCCAACATGGCTCGCGAACTGTACCAAGTGGAGCCGGTATTTCGAGAACAACTCGATCGCTGCTGCCAACTTTTCCAACCTTACCTCGATCTGGATTTGCGATCGGTGCTGTATCCCAGTCAGCCTGAGACAGATGCAGCGCCAAAATCCGGCCTCGACCTGCGAAAAATGCTCGGTCGCAGCCAAGAACAGCCCGATCCTGCTGCTGAAAAACTGAATCAAACCTTTCTCACTCAGCCGGCTATTTTCGCGATCGAGTACGCTTTGGCTCAGTTGTTGATATCCTGGGGAATTCGTCCTGGGGCGGCGATCGGCTACAGCATCGGCGAATATGTGGCTGCGTGTCTGGCGGGGGTGTTTTCTCTAGAAGATGCGATCGCTCTCGTTGCCAAAAGAGCGTTGATGATTCAAAGTTTGCCGGCTGGGAAAATGCTTGCTGTTCCGCTTTCAGAAGCGGAAGTGCGACCGCTTTTAGGAAAAGGCCTTTCTTTGTCAGCAGTTAACGGGCCGTACCTGTGCGCGATCGCGGGTGTTCCTGATGCTGTGGATGAATTGGAACGCCAGTTAACTGAAAGCGGTTTGGCTTGCCGGCCGATTCCAACTTCTCACGCCTTTCATTCTCAGATGATGGATGCGATCGCGCTACCATTTATCGAATTAGTTAAAACCTTCAATCTTCAGCCGCCCAAAATTCCCTATTTATCGAACGTTACGGGAACTTGGATTACCGCTAGTCAAGCCACCGATCCGAGTTATTGGGCAAAGCATTTATGCCAGCCGGTGCTATTTGCAAATGGCGTGCAAGAGTTGTGGAAAAAACAGAATTTAATTCTGTTAGAAGTTGGTCCCGGACAAACATTGAGCAGCTTGGCCGTGCAGTGTAAGCCGAGCGATATAACTGTAGATTGGACTGTGCTGCCAACGCTGCGAAATTCCTGCGATCGGCAATCCGATGTAGCATTTTTGCTCAATACACTAGGTCAACTTTGGCTAGCAGGAGTACAGATAAATTGGCAAGGTTTTTATGCTGGCGAACGTCGGCATCGCGTCCCTTTACCCACCTATCCATTTGAGCGACAGCGTTACTGGATTGAGCCGCAAAAACAAGTATTGACCTCTTTGGATAAAGTTTCCGCACAGCCAGACGAAAACTCAAAAATTGCAGAGTCAAATATCCAGAACTTTGCCCGCCCCAACCTGCGAAATGCCTACATTGCTCCCAGTAATGAAATCGAGCGGACAATTGCCGATATCTACCAAGAACTGTTAGGAATTGGGCAAGTCGGCATCCATGACAACTTTTTTGAAATGGGAGGAAATTCTCTAATCGGTATTCAGTTACTTTCCCAGATTCGCAAATTATTTCAAATTGAACTCTCTCTCCGCTATCTATTTGCAGCACCCACTGTTGCTGAATTCGCCTTAGCGATCGAAGAAGCAATTGTAGCAGAGTTAGAAGAATTAACCGAAGAGGAAGCTAAAAAGCTTGTCTTAGTTGGAGAAAGGTAAACTTCATCGGAAATTGCAAAGGATAAAGCATCAATTATGAACATTCAAGTAGTCGGTGTTGTGGGAGCAGGCGTTATGGGAATTGGGGTTTCGCAAAACCTCGCCCAAACTGGTTATCAGGTAATTCTTGTAGATATTTCGGAAGCGATTCTAGAAAGTGCCGAACAGGAAATCAAGAATAATATCCGGTTTCAAACTCTTTTTAACAAAGAAAAAAAAGCTGGCATTTCCGACGATATCTTAAAAAAAATTACATTTTCCACTAATTACAAATTGCTAGATAGTGCAGACTTTGTGGTTGAAAATGTCACCGAAAAATGGGATATTAAAAAGGAGGTGTACGCGCAGTTAGATGCCATTTGCCCAGAGAGAACAGTTTTTGCAGCTAATACATCTGCCATTCCCATTACCCGCATTGCTTCAGCGACCAAGCGACCTAAAAATGTGATTGGGATGCACTTTATGAACCCAGTGCCCATGAAGTCAATGGTAGAAGTGATTCGCGGGTATCATACCTCTGACGCAACAATTGAGATAGCCAAAAGTTTTTTAGCCCAAATGGGCAAAGAATGTATTATTGTCAACGATTCACCTGGATTTGTTTCTAACCGCGTGTTGATGTTGACAATTAATGAAGCGATTTTCTTGTTGCAAGAGCGAGTAGCTTCAGCGTCAGACGTGGATAAAATTTTCAAAACCTGCTTCGGTCACAAAATGGGGCCGCTAGAAACGGCAGATTTGATCGGACTAGATACGATTCTACTGTCTATCGAAGTTTTGTATGAAAGCTTCAAAGATAGCAAGTATAGGCCGTGTCCTCTGTTAAAGCAGATGGTAGAGGCGGGGTTATACGGTCAGAAAAGCAAACAAGGTTTCTACGTTTATCAGTGAGTTATTTAAGATGAAAGAAAATCGAGAAAAAATCAAAGCATTCTTGGCGCGCGTTGTCGGCGATTACGATTTGCAGGACAATGAAGATATTTTTGGTCTGGGCTTTGTCAATTCAATGTTTGCGATGCAACTGGTTTTATTTGTGGAGCAAGAGTTTAAAATTTCCATTGAAAATGAAGATTTGGAAATTGATAATTTCAATACAGTAAATGCTCTGGTTAATCTAGTCGAGCGCAAAACTGCTGTACTTACAAGCAATTGAGTTAGGGGATGCAATGAAACTTGAATTAACCGCCAAACAAAAAGACGCTCAATCAGAATTCAGAGCTTTTGTAAATGAGGAAATAATACCTTATGCTAGCCAGTGCGATCGCGAAGAGCATACCCCCCCACAGCTCATTAAAAAGCTAGCTCTGCGAGGCTTTTTGGGTGCTGCCATACCCGAAAAGAACGGCGGCAGCGGTATGGATGCGATCGCCTATGGCCTGCTTAACGAAGAAATTGGGCGGGGGTGTTCTTCATTGCGGAGTTTGCTAACAGTTCACAGTATGGTTGCTCACGTTCTTTGTAAGTGGGGAAGTCAATATCAAAAAGAACATTGGATTCCCAAGCTAGCATCAGGTGAAGCGATCGCAGCTTTTGCACTGAGCGAACCCAACGCCGGTAGCGATGCTAAAAGTGTAGAAACAACTGCAACTCCTTCAGGCAATTTCTACATATT
>JAICRN010000398.1 GCA_025937335.1 Microcoleus sp. TY_ISSM_2_bin.22 | reverse complement strand
GCGGGCAAGTTCTAGGGAGTCGCCAATGAAGTCTGCGATGTCTTGAATCTCGGAGTCTTGGTAATAGTGGGCGAGAATGACGGCGTTTAACTCTTGTTTGAGGGCGTTAATGGCTGCAAACAAGTCGTGGGGCAGTCGGGTTTGAGTAAAGTTCGGAGCAGGTGCGGTGGTAAACACAGTTAGAATACTCCGGGGAAGGTGGCGAAGACAGCTAAAGTGTATTTTGAATTATAGTTGAATTCACCAAAAAGTGCTGGCTGTTCAGTGGAGCAAATCTAAAATCTCAAATCTAAAATCCAAAATAGGCTGGGGGAGAGTGCAAAAATTGGTCGCTGTTTCTTATGCTGAGTAAGAAGGGGCTAGGGATCGATCGCACATGACAAATCACATGAATAAAGCTAAATCTATCAAAATTGCGGTGGTGGGGGACGTTCACGATCTGTGGGAACCTGAAGACGGCGAGGCCCTGAAGCATCTGGGCGTTGATTTGGTGCTGTTTGTGGGGGATTTTGGCAATGAGTCGGTGGAGGTGGTGCGGGCGATCGCCCAATTGGACATTCCGAAAGCAGCGGTGTTTGGGAACCACGACGCTTGGTACACGGCGACGGAGTGGGGTCGCAGTCAGTGCCCTTACGATCGCACTCAAGAAAATTGGGTGAAACAGCAGTTAGATTTAATGGGAGAAGCTCACGTCGGTTACGGGAAAAGGGATTTTCCCGAATTGGGCGTAACTGTGGTGGGAAGCCGCCCGTTTACTTGGGGGGGTTCGGAGTGGAAGTACGGGGATTTTTACTCGGAATGGTTTGGGGTAGAGAGTTTTGAAGAGTCGGCGCGGCGCATTGCACAAGCTGCGGCAAAGGCGGACTGCGAAAATGTGATTTTTTTGGGTCACACGGGTCCGACGGGGCTGGGAGAGGCTCCTGAAGACCCCTGCGGGCGAGATTGGAAACCGTTGGGAGGGGATTGGGGCGATCCGGATTTTGCGGAGGCGATCGATCGAACTAGGAGTTCTGGGAAGCACGTACCTCTGGTAACTTTTGGTCATATGCACCACAAACTGCGGCACACGAAGCACGAGTTGCGGAAGTCGCTGGAGGTGAGTGCGGAGGGTACGGTGTATTTGAATGCGGCCAGCGTACCGCGAATTGTGGAGAAAGAGTGCTCGAAATTGCGGAATTTCTCGATCGTCCTGCTGGAAAATGGATCGGTGTCGGAAGTGTCTCTGGTATGGGTAGGGCAAGATTTCGGGGTAGAAAGAGAACAAATTCTTTATCGGCGCACTGAATCTGCTGCTATTTGTAGTTAGAGACTTTTGCTGGTATGATAAATTAATGTATGCGCCCGGAGAGGTGGCAGAGTGGTCGAATGCGCTCGACTTGAAATCGAGTGTGGCAGTGATGTCACCGTGGGTTCAAATCCCACCCTCTCCGTTTAATAATTCTATTGTCCGTTAAGGGTTTCAGATTCTCTATTGCCTCAAGAGTTCCCTTTTCCGCTCATCTTTGGCTCACTCGTGGTATTTCCCCAAAAAAAACACCCCTGCAGGGGTGCTGTTGCTTACCAGGTAATTTTTCTAGCCAACTGACTCAACTAAACTCTTCCTCATCCGCCGGGTCGCCATAGGGATCTTCGCTGGCGGGGCTCACGTTACCGAACATTCCAGCATCCGCTACGTAGTCTGCCGGGTCGCCGTAGGGGTCTTCGCTCGCTGGAGTCAGGTTGCCGAACTGTCCGTAGTCGGTACCGGCGTAGTCAGCCGGGTCGCCGTAGGGGTCTTCGCTCGCCGGACGCGCGTTGCCGAACTCTCCATAGTCAGCCGGGTCTCCGTAGGGGTCTTCGCTAGCCGGACGCGCGTTGCCATACTGTCCGGGATTTGAGGGATCTTCGTAATTACCGTCAGGATCGACTTGCTCGCTGTCTGACCCGACCACCGCATCTTTTAACTTCCGGAAAAATCCATCTACCATGATAAAGTTCCTCTTTTTTATGTGTTGAAAAATGGCTGTTTTAGATTGGGAATCCCAGATTTAATTAAAAATCACGCAACCGGCAATCTAAAATCTCAAGTGGTGAGGCTACTGTGCTGGAATAGGACTTGTAGCTTCCGGCACGCTAGTAAGGTCTCGACCGGTAGTTTGGTTGTTGTACCCCTGGAATTCGCGGTAACGCACTGCCTCGGACTCCGGAACTTTAATTCCTTCTGGCGGGGGCGTTACCCAATGAGCGCGATTCTGGGCATCGCGGTAGTAAACGCGACCATTTTTGGAAAGGTAATATTTTCCCTGCGGCCCCTTTTCTTGCTTGTTTTGGTGCTGGCGGTAGAGGTAGTAAAGGGCTGCTGCTCCTACTAAAGTAATCCCTACTTTTTGAGCATTGCTCAGTCCTTTTTTTGCTTGGGGCGTTGGACTGGGGCCGCGATTAGTTTGCACTCCTCCAGCGCGAGTGTCGTCAACAGGAGGCGGAGGAGCGGAACTTTGCTGGCTAGAACCGCAAGCACTCATAAACGGAAATGTCAGCAGCGTTGTCAGCAGCAGAGCCATGAAGCGCGATCTTTTGGGTTCGGGTTTGATTGTGTTCATTGCCGCTCCGAATTGTCGGGATTATAGGTAGAGTGTGTTCTGGCGAGGTTGAGGAACCTGAGCTGCTGCCAACAGTTTTTAGAGTAAATTAATTTCTCAAAGCAATTTTGACAAAAAAAGTAGTTGCTGAGAACTTAACAGCGCAGGTACGGTATTGCGTTTCTGTTTAATTATCCTCAATTTTCTAGAAAACTTACTCATTCCAGGGATATAAATAAAGTTTCTTTTATTTCAGTCCGCAGGTATATGCAAATGCCCGCCTTCGGGGAACAATAAATTCCGTTTGGGGACAAATCGAAGGGAAGTGAAGCAGACGGACGCGGGGAGTCCGAAACTCAAAGCAGCACTGGCGAGGACAAGAAGGAGAGATTTAAAGCTGAAGGAAGAAAGAAGAAGGCCCTTTGACACTTTGACTACCCTCAGTGCGCCGCGAAGCTGAGCGGGTAAAAAGAAGGAAGAAGGAAGAAAGAATAATAGCAATGGTTTGAGCAATTAAGAACCTCCTAACCGTCTGGACGCTTGCTGCTATATAAGTCCAGCGGTGTTTAATTGTGCCGGACTGATTGACTCAGATGCAGACAATTTTGTTTGGGAAATTCTGGAGAGGTCGATCGCACTATTGTAGAAATCTATTAACCGCGATAGAAAGCCCCCGAAGCTTTTGGGATATTTATGAAATTAAATAATTTATTTACTGCTGGATTGTCCATCGCAGTTGTATTTACTGCGGCTAAATATCTAACTTTTTCCAATCAACAAAACCAAGTCAAGGAATTGCTGCAAACCAAACAGTGCCAAGAATGCAATTTCAGCAATGCCAACCTAAAAGGATTAGACTTGCAGGGAGCCAACCTAGAAGGTGCTAACTTATCAGGAGCAAAATTGGCCAATGCCAACCTCAAAAATGCCAACTTAAATAGAGCCAACCTGACGGGTGCTGATTTGGGCTGTGCCGGCATCACTTTTAACCTTCAGGCTAATGAAAAAGAAGCAAATATGGATTTTAATGTCACCGCTGTTCCCGAACAGAACAACCCCGAAAATGCAGTAGCTGGTTTCAATATGAAAGCAACGGAGCGAGGAGCGACAATGCGTTTCAACCTCCTGGGATGCGCTGACTTCTCGAATGCTAGCTTGCAAGAAGCTAAAATGCCAGATGGCAAAATTCACCCTTAGAGAAACTAGCAAATAAAACAACCTATCATCATATAAAGTCCGCAGTTACGAACTCATCTCCTTCTTCTTCTCTTTTCTTCCTTAGCGTACTTCGCGCCTTCGCGGTTCAATAAATAATTCAATATGCTTCCACTGCGTTGCGGTCGCAAGGACATATAATTGCTTGACAACTGTTCCGCTAAAACAAAAAAAAACCGCCACCTGACTGACAGGCGGCGGTTTTTTTAAGCAACTAACAATCGCCTAAAATTAGTGAGCAGAACCGTTACCGTGATACTTGTCAGTATCGTAGAATCCGTTTTTTGTGCCGAAGAACAGACAGCAAACGGTGAAAACTGCTGTCAAGACTGCTAAAACTAACTTAACGTCCATAATTTACCTGCTGTTGTTGAGTGAGTGCAAATACTCAGATTGTAGAATCTTTTTGGCTGGCGCGACCATCTACCAGCGTAGCGCCAGATTTGCTGGGATGCTCGCTGGTGCGGCAGTTTCCTGACGGCGAGACGATTCGGGGAATTATCGTGGAAACCGAAGCTTACGGCCCGGGAGACCCCGCTTGTCACGCTTATCGGCTGCGCACTCCTCGCAATCAGGTGATGTTCGGGCCTGCGGGTATGAGCTACGTTTACCTAATCTACGGGATGTATCACTGTTTTAACGTGGTGACGGATGCAGAGGGAGTTGCTAGTGCTGTGCTGGTTCGAGCTTTGCAGCTAGATGCGGTTCCCCAAGAATTCGCTGGAATTCCCGATAAGAAGCGATCGCGCCTCGCCGCCGGGCCTGGGAAACTGTGTAAGGTACTGAAGATCGATCGAACTTTAAACGGTTTTCCTTTGGGTGAAGGGCAACCGCTGCGATTGGAACACCGGAGCAAGAACTTTCAGCAAGCTGTGGAGGAGGGTACAATAAATTTTGTCCAAACTACGCGGATCGGGATTTCTCAAGGAATTGATTTGCCTTGGCGGTGGTATGTAGGGAACTCTACGGCTGTGTCACAACTCTAGTAATCTCAAAGGTATCAGTGTAAATTTTGTCGCTTATCTCAGTGAAATTATGGCTTACTCTTCTGAAAATCCGATCGTACAACTCAAAAAATGCCTAAGCCTGGTTCAGGATGTTAGCACTCACACCGAAGCCAACCGCGCCTTCGAGCAATTGTGCGGGATTATCGATGCTGAAAACCCAATGGCGGCGCAACTTTTGGAGATGCTATGGGAAGAAGCAATTATGGCGAGGCGATCGGCTTTATTTTGGCAGCAAATGAGCGATGTTGAGAAAGATATGGCTAATAGAATGATGGAAAATATGACGCAGATGCGGCAGAATTATTTGCGGTTGATGCAGGAAATGTAGAAAGTAATTGGTAAGTCCGTGTTTGTAATGAGGACTAAAGTCCTCTCTTTATCAATAAAGTTATCTAGATGTAGGGTGCGTCAGCGCTGATATTTGAGGCGGCTCAAACAGTTTGTTTCCGGGGCACCCTACAATAAATTCTGCTACTTCATTAAAGCAGCGCCGCGGTTGTAAAGTTCCCGCGCGTAATCAGTCCAAGTTCCCTGTCCCCAATAGCGGAAACAGCTTGTTTGTAGCAGCAAGTTGTAAAGCAAAGCTTGTTGGTATTCAAACTGCTTGGTAACGGTCGCATCTTGCTGCACCAGCGGGTCGTACTTTTGGTGAAATGCAGCGCTGAGTTGATTCATCGGTTCCAAGACGTTTTCGTAGCCTTTCACCCAACTCAAATCGTTAGTCCAAGAAGCACCATCCATGTGAAAATTATGGTCGGTTTGCTTGAGTTGGTCGATCGCACTTTCGACTTTTTCCGGCGTTGCACTATCAGGATCGACTAGCTGCCAGATTTTGTGCTGGTTAATCCCCTGACAAATCGGATAATCTTCAGGATT
>JAICRN010000021.1 GCA_025937335.1 Microcoleus sp. TY_ISSM_2_bin.22 | reverse complement strand
CTTAGGAGTGAAAGGGCGATCGTCACTCAATCTCATGTTTTCTACAAATGTGTCAACAAGTTTATGTGACAAGGCTTTTGACTAGAGAGCAATACCGCAACCTGACAAACGCATTAATAAATTTAGTATAATAAGATCATTCAGAAAATATTCCGTTCTCATCCCAGGATATCCTCCTCGCGGATTCGCTGTAGGAAGATGTCCATATGGAGCTTGAATTGAAAAAGTAAGATCGTTATAATTTTTTAAACCTGTCATTTCATTGTGAGGGGAGTACCATCCTATAGTTCTATGGAATTTCTTCTGTAATTCACTTTGAAGTCTTCTCTGATTCATTTGCTGAGCGCCACTTCCTTCTCTTTTTCCATAAGTAACCATAATGGACAGTGCATTCTCCTCTCCTATTTCGTATCCTATTGCTGATATAATTCGCCTTTGTACACTAAACCCAAAGCGACCATTGCTATATTTAAGCCAAAGTCGATCTATAGTACAAATGTCTTCACAAGGGGTGTGTTGAGGAATTTGTGGAGTGATATAGCTTTCTTTGGCATCGTATTTTGCTACGCGGAGTATCATCTCGCTTGTTTCTTCATCAGCTTCTCTCCATCTTCCCTCTGCTAGTAGGTCGCGAAGGTGTCTGTAGTCCCGGCCATAGCTATTAGACGCGCTGGTGTCAAGTGATACTTCAAGATTTGAATAATCAACTTGATTAGTGTAATTCTGGCTTGATGCTTTACTAGTTTGAGTCCTACTTGATGCCTTACTAGCTTGATTACTGCTTGATGCTTGTGACACCACGAAGTAGACAACTACAGCCAGCACAATTAAAATTAAAATCCACATTGATACTTTCCTTGATTAGTTAATCAGGGGAATTGCAACTCAATCCCCTGATGGTTGTGTCTACTGGTAAAAATTAATCAAAATTGCTTTATCCGCCATAATTACCGCTACCGTAGCCTGTTTCTTTAGCTATCTCTAGCATGGTCGATTGATTTGATTTTACTTTTTTTAGTTCCCTTTCTACTTCCTCTCTTTCTTTCTGGTCTGCTATTCCGATTTGCTCTTCAAATTGAGCTATTATTGTCGAGTTGGGAATATCAGAAACCTGTGACGGGGATAAAATTCCTTGAGCCAAAGCCAAAGTAGCCATAATATTCCGAATTGTCTCGGCAATGTTATATGGTAAACTCACTTTTTTCAACTCCTCTGGTATGCTAATTTGTAAAGATAAATGCGAGCCATCTCCTGGTACTTAAACATCGCCAACACGATTAACAGTCAGGCAAAGACTGCAATTCATCGAACAAGGCATCCAAGTATTCACTAGAATCTGCCTGTTCCACTCCCCATATACCATCAGCTATCTTCTCGAAAATATGCTTATTCTCAATCTTAGTTTGAACGTACCATTGACCATTCTTTGTATAAAAGTGATCGTGCATGATGCCAGGATTATCTGGCTCAAGACCTAGCTTGTCATCAGATTCTAAAATGTTCCTTTCTCCCCTGATGGTTGCCAATTTATAATATAGACGGTTTTGTCTGTGATATTTTGGTCCATCCCAATCAGTATATGCCATGACAATTTTTTTCGTTAGTATTGCTAATGAAAATGTGTAAACACAATTTATAGTAAAGCTTCCTCTTTAGCTTGACCAGTGATAAAAAGTGACAAAAAGTTAGAAATAGTAGCAACATATTGGAGATTGTGCTAAAATCTATCCACAGCAATGTGCGCGCACGGTCAAAGTTTCATAAACCATGCCAGCACAACCTCAACTCGGACACTACCTTTAAGAGGATTTAACCCATGACTGTGGATGAAGCTCTCGCCATTGTCGAAACAGTCCTAGATGACGACGAACAGTTAAACGACGTGCAAGAGCTAATCTTCAAACAGTCCTGGGAAGGCAGACAGTCTTATGAGGAAATTGCTAAAATTTCTAAATATGATAATGAATATATTAAAGCCGCTGGCTATAAACTCTGGAAGTTACTCTCAGACGCTTGTGACGAAAAAGTAAAAAAAAGTAATATTAAAGCAGTTATAAAACGATACTTGCGGCGACATCAAGT
The DNA here is from genome assembly GCA_025937335.1 of Microcoleus sp. TY_ISSM_2_bin.22. Classification (GTDB taxonomy): domain Bacteria; phylum Cyanobacteriota; class Cyanobacteriia; order Cyanobacteriales; family Microcoleaceae; genus Microcoleus. Next base: position 17,133 of record JAICRN010000021.1, on the reverse strand, counting down.
GACTTTACATCGAACTCAAGTAATTGGAGTTAATCTCAGCGGTGCTAACTTAAGCGGCTCCAGAGTATTATTCGCAAACTTAAGTGAATCAGATTCATCGGCAGATTTACACGGTGCAATTATAACTGATAATAAGACGGCATCAGATGAAATTATCAAGGCTGAAGACGCACATAACCAGGGAATTTTGTCGAGCAGAGAAGAACGGATTTATCACTGGAATGATTTGCGCTTTCACAGCCAAGAACAAGTAAAAATAGCCGAAGCGCTCGATCGCACAAACACCCTCTTTTTCCCCAACTCCAAAGCCCGCCTCACAACACCCGCAGGTAGACAAAACCAAGAACCAGATTTCCTCATATTCCACCAAGGCAAATGGGGTATTCTGGAAATATCGCATCCCGATACACAAAAAGATGAAAGGCGCGATCGCCTGTTTGCATCTCACGGTATCAGCATCATCCACTATTGCGACGCTAACAGATGCACAGAAGAACCCGATCGCATTGTCCGAGAATTTTTAGACATATTGAGTCAGGGATAGGGCGATCGCATTTAGTGAATTGTTTGAACGATTGCCAGCCTTAATTGCTAAAATATCGCCTCCGATCGTTGTATCGATCGGCGATCGAACACATCTTATGAGATCCTTAAACTTCTTCATCAAGATTAGCCCTCTTTTGTCACTTTCGGCAAGAAATAATCTAGAATGCTTATAGCATAAGACTTTTACCAAAAATATTGATTTCAGCCATTCTGTTAGAAAATAAACGCTCAAATGCTCGCTCTATCTACAGTTAAAATTTTGTCTATTATTTTTATTTTCCCAGAGTGACAAAAGAGGGTTAGACAAAATATCTTCCAAATCCCTAGCACCATGCAAAACACGGAGAACCTCCACCCGATCGTCTTGAATCCGGTAAAAAATTAGATAATCTGGAAAATCCTTAATTCGCCACTGACGAATCTCCCCCATCCGAGAAGAAACCAATCGCACGACTTTTCCCATTCCCGGTATCGTCGCTAATTGGGCAAAAGTGGCTTCGGCTAACTCCAGAAATTGCTCCGCAGCACGAGCATTTCCATTGACCAGAATATAGTTTGCCTGTTGTCTGAGATCCTGTGTGGCACGATTTTTGACAATTAATCGATCGCTCATACTGGTTGTGAATCACCACCCAAAACCGATTCCCGCAAATTCTGCCAGTACGCAGCCGTAACGGGTTCCCCATCCGAGTCTAAACCCTCTTGCAGTAAACCTTCTAGTTTGGCTTGTGCCTGTTTTCGCTGGCGATCTTGCTGCACCAAATCTAGAAAATACTCTACGGCACTGGCATAAGCCCCTGCCTGAATTTGAGCCTCAATATAGGTTTGCAGCTCTTCTGGTATGGCAAGAATAACGTTCATCGTCAACACAGATTTAGGATATCTATCATTGTATCGATCGGCGATCGGGCAGCACCATAAAAATTAAAATTTGCAGCTTGAACATCGGTATAAAGTTACACACCCAATCGCATTGTCCAAGAGTTTTTAGACATATTGAGTCAGGGATAGGGCGAGTGGTTTTTTCATAAGGGCGATCGCATAGGGGCCCAGAAACCGGTTTTTTTACGATAATACTTCGTTGTATCCCGCAGATTCGCTAAAAAACCCGGTTTCTTTGCTTGGAGTGGTCCATAATGGCGATCGCACTCCGTAACAAAGTAGATTTTGCCTTGACAAATTACTCGATTTGTGATTTCACGAGTGGTGGAAATTTTTAAGGGCGATCGGGATTTGTACCAGCTCAACCATACTTCCCAGAAGCTACAGCAGCAGCAGCCAGTCGCTCCATACCAGCTCGAACAATCACTGCTAAGTCACTCAGTGGCATACATTGAATTTTCTTAAGCAGCTCGTTGGTATCCAGAGGTTCCTGCACCGGCTTGCCTTCAAGGTGAGCCATGAGCTCTTCCATCGTAAAGCCTGCTCTTGTCGCAATCTGAGTCAAATTTTTCGTATCTGGAATTACCTGCCCCTTTTCCCAATACAAGACAGAAGCAGCAGAAACTCCCAACAGCTTGCCAAAAGCAGTCAGACTCATCGAGCCCCGTGCTAATTTAACAACCTCACTCAGTTTTTTCTTAGCTTCTGCGTCCACGGTATCAGCCACGAGATAACCACAATTCCTAGTTTACTTGTGTACCAACAAATTTACCTGTCTTGCTTGACAGGAGAAGATTTAACAGATATTCTTTTAATTATATTGAAAATTTTAATTTTAATTAAAAATGATTTAGGAGAAATAGCAATGACCAAGAGACGGACTCAAAAAACTCACAAGCCCAGCCACACCCGTCAAAGCCTCACAGCCTCCGGTTGGCTCAAACCCCAGCGCTGGCAAATATCCAAAAAAGAGGCAGCCGAAGCCCTGAGAATGCCCGTCAACCGCATAGTCAAAGTCTACCCCAAACGACATCAAGTAATAGTCGTTTACCTGAACAAGAAAGGACAAAAATGCAGTTCCTTTTTCAGCTACAGACTATTTGCCAGATGGGAACAAGAGGCGATCGCAGCAATTGCTAGTTGTCTAAACCAGCAAATCCTAGCACCCCTAGAAGTCATTGTACAATACGACCTAGAACATTTCAAATATCCAGTGGCGAGCGCCGATGCAATTTGGGAAGCCCTACTCAAGCAGATATCCCGCGTAACAAGGGAACTGAGGCTAAGCAAACAATGCGCCTAGTCCCCCATCACTCCATCAATTACTAGAAGCAGCCAACTCAGCCAAACGTTCCTGCTGATCCTGAGAAATGCAAGTTTGAATAATCCCCTCAATATCCCCTTCCAAAACACTATTGAGCGAAAAATTCTCCCCCAAACGGTGGTCGGTAGCCCGATTATCTTTATAGTTGTAAGTGCGAATCTTCTCCGATCGCGAACCAGTACCAACCTGAGCCAAACGCCGGGACTTCACCTCATCCTGCTGTTCCCGCAACTTCATCTCGTAGAGCTTAGCCCGCAAAATCTGCATCGCCCGCTCCTTATTCTGCAACTGACTGCGCTCCTCAGTACAGAAAATCCGAATTCCCGTCGGCTTGTGAAACAAATCCGCAGCAGTTTCCACCTTGTTCACGTTTTGGCCGCCAGCGCCGCCCGATCGAGCCGTGCTCATCTCAATATCCTTCGGATCGATGTGAATCTCCACATCATCGACCTCGGGCATCACAGCCACCGTCGCCGTCGAAGTATGCACCCGGCCGCCAGCCTCAGTCACAGGCACCCGCTGCACCCGGTGTACCCCTGCCTCAAACTTCAGCTTGCTGTAAACGCTGTCGCCTGTAATTTCCAGAATCACCTCTTTAAACCCGCCCATTTCCGCCAGCGACTCGCTCACCAACTTCACCTGCCAGCCTTGAGTTTGAGCGTAACGGGAATACATTCGCAGCAAATCTCCCGCCCAAATACTGGCCTCATCTCCGCCAGTACCCGCCCGAATTTCCAGCATAATATTCTTGTCATCGTTCGGGTCGCGGGGGAGCAGCAAAACCTTCAAACGACTTTCCAAATTCTCCAGCTTCGACTCAAGTTCCTGAACTTCCAGCGCAGCCATTTCTTGCATATCTCGATCGCCTGCTGCCTCTTTCAGAACTGGTGTAGCACCCACCAAATCGTCCTGAGTGGTTTTCCACAGAGCAAAAGTATCGACCACTTCCTCCAAGGACGATCGAGCTTTTGCTACCCGTTGAAACTCTTGATTGTCCCTAGCCACATCCGGGTCAGCCATGCGGCGAGTCAACTCATTAAAAGTTTGCTCTACCGACTTCAATTTATCCAGCAAATAAGATTCAGCCATTGTCAGTTGTCCTCCGTCAATCGATTTTAGATTTTAGATTTTAGATTTTAAGAACAGTTGGGATAGAATCTCGATCGAACTCTACGCGATCGAACTCAACTGCCAGCCGTAGCAAGTCTTCAATCTCAACTCTCCAATCCGAGGGCGGATCGATTTTAGATTTTAGATTTTAGATTTTAGATTTTAGATTTTAAGAACAGTTGGGATAGAATTTCGATCGAAGTCTACGCGATCGAACTCAACTGCCAGCCGTAGCAAGTCTTCCATCTAAAATCTAAAATCCGAGGGCGGTAAGTTGCCAGTAGAAAGAACTACTCTCAACAAACTGCGGACAAATGACAATCCAGCTACTTCTTCTTTTTGCCTTTACCAGCAGCCTTAAAAGCATCTGGTTTCGGATCTTCCATTTTCAGCGGTCCAGAGGAAGCATCTGCCTTCGGCATTTCTAGCTCGGTCATGCCGTATTTCCGCATAAAGCGTTCCACACGACCTTCAGTATCAATAATCTTCTGAGTGCCAGTATAAAAAGGATGATTTCCTGACCAGACATCAACTTGAAGCTTTGGTCTAGTCGAACCAACAGTCATTACCAGTTCTCCGTTGCAATAAACCTGAGATTCGGGATACCACTCAGGGTGAATGCCAGCTTTCGCCATTGTTTTTTACTCTCTAATTTTTGACTTTACAACCATTTTAGCTGCCGCGTGACTTGTACACCAACAACAGCAGGAATTTTGCCTTATATCTGTTGGAACCAGGAATCAGGAATCGGAAATAAACTTCAAAAAAGCCAGATCTAAACTGGAGATGTAATTTTTGCTATTCCTTCTTCCTTCTTCCTTCTTCCTTCTTCCCTTGATTAGCGCTTCGAGTATTGAGGAGCTTTGCGAGCTTTCCGCAAACCGTACTTTTTCCGTTCTTTTGCCCGCGGGTCGCGAGTCAAATAGCCTTCAATTTTGAGTGGTTTGCGGTTGTCCGGGTCTAATTGGCACAGCGCTCTAGCGACACCCAAGCGAATCGAGTCAGCTTGGCCTGTCAAGCCACCGCCTTCGACTTTTACCAAAATGTCGTACTCATTTTCCAGACCCAAAGTTTCCAGAGGGGCCTTAGCTAGAGCCAAATAAGTAGGGTTGAATTGCAGGTACAAATCCCCATCTTTACCATTGACAGTCAGTATGCCAGTCCCGGGAACCAAGCGCACCCGCGCTACGGAACACTTGCGGCGGCCGGTACCCCAGTACACAGCGCGACCGGATGTATCTGTTGCTTGCATTACTCATTTCCTCCGGGAATCGTGTGAACAATTAATTCTTCTGGTTTTTGAGCTTGGTGCGGGTGGTTGGGACCAGCGTACACCTTCAGCTTAGTAAACAGTTGTCTGCCCAGAGAAGTGTGAGGCAGCATTCCTCGTATAGCTTCTTCGACAATTCTTTCGGGCAAACGTGCTTGCAATTTGGCAAAAGTTTCTGTTTTCATGCCGCCCGGTCTTCCAGAATGGCGGCGGTAGATTTTCTGGGTGCGTTTTTTGCCAGTAACAGCGATTTTGTCAGCATTGATGACTATTACGAAGTCGCCGGTATCCATAGAAGGAGTGTAAGTCGGTTTGTGTTTCCCCCGGAGGTACATGGCAACTTCAGTTGCCAGACGGCCCAGCCGCTGGTCGGCGGCATCGACCACGTACCACTTGTGCTCTAGGGAGTCTTGAGTAGGGACGTAAGTTTTGTTCATTGTTTGTTGTTTGTTGTCTGTTGTTTGTTGTCTGTTGTCAGTTGTCAGTTTTTAATTGTTAGTTGTCCTTAGTTTTTTATTAGTAGTTACCTAATGACTAATGACTCATGACTCATGACTAATTTTGGCTGAGTGTCGTACCAGATATCTGGGGGAAATGGAAATTCTGAATAGCCAACCCGCAGCAGGCACAAACCTTGAGCGGGAGCGGCATATTTTACCATTTCTCGGCGTTCGTTGACCCAGATATCTGTGAAATTGTCGATCGGCCTTTCCCCGCAACCCACCTGCACCAGCAATCCCACCAGCAGCCGCATCATCCCGTACAGAAACCCGCTCGCCTGAACCTCAATATAGACAAGAGGCCCAGAACGGTGACACTCTGCCGCTTGTACGTCCACCCAGGAATGGGGGCGGGTAGAACCCGCGCGGTGGAAAGCAGCCAGGTGATGCCGCCCGATTAGGGGTGTCAAAGCTGACTGAATCAAAGATTCATCCACAGGGGCCCGGTAGCAGTGCCAAGCAAAAGGACGCACAAACAAATTAGGGGTCGGGTCTGTATAAAGGGTGTAGCGATAGCGCCGCCAACTGGCTGAGAACCGAGCGTGCCAGGTAGGTTCCACCTTTGCCGAAGCTCGAATTAAAATATCTTTTGCCAGTCGAGAGTTGAGAACGCTTGCCCAGCGGTGAGCCGGAATTGGGCCGCGGGCATCAAAATGGGCTACTTGAGCAGCGGCGTGAACTCCCGCATCAGTTCTCCCAGCAGCGTGCAGCGTTACCGGGCGTTCCAGAAGAGTTGATATTGCTGTTTCAATTTCTTCTTGTACTGTACGCTGGTTCGGTTGTCGCTGCCAACCGTGAAAGTTAGTGCCGAGGTATTGGATCACCAGAGCAACGCGCTGTATCGATTGGGGATTTTCGATTGGGGATTTTCGATTGTCAGTCATAAATCACAAATCTCCAACCCAAAATTGAATTAAACCAGTTCCACGATCGCCATTTCGGAATTGTCTCCTTGACGGGGGACAGTTCGTACTACGCGGGTGTAGCCCCCGTTGCGCGAGCCGTACCGTTCTTGTGCCGCCTCAAACAAGGCGTGTACTAACTGTTTATCGTAGATATAGCCCATAGCTTGGCGGCGAGAGGCCAACGAGCCATCTTTGGCGAGGGTAATCATCCTGTCCGCCTCTGAGCGCAGCGCTTTGGCGCGGGCTAGAGTGGTAGTGATTTTACCGTGGCGGATTAGTTCGGTGGTCAGCGAGCGCAGTAGGGCGCGGCGCTGGTCAGCCGGTTTACTGAGTTGGGGAACGCGACAGCGGTGACGCATAGCAGTTGGTAATTGGTAATTGGTAATTGGATGCCGGGATAGTCAGCGAGTTTTGAGCGGTGATTTCTTGAACTTAAAAACTCACCTACTTAAAATTCAGAACTTTTTTACCCGTTAGCCGTTGATTAACTTTTAGCTGATTTTTCCTGTGGCAAGGTAATGCCCAAGCGTTTTTGTAAAGCTTCAATCACTTCTTCAGCAGACTTCTGCCCGAAGTTTTTGATCTCCAGCAAGTCTTCTTGGGTATAATCCAATAAGTCTGCGACTGAGTTGATCTGAGCCCGCTTGAGACAGTTGTAAGCTCGGACTGACAACTGCAATTCTTCGATCGGAATTTGGCTAGTAGGATCGGCCTCACCTGGATACTCTGGTTTGAGAGAATCTTGGGTGATGTCTTTGAGAGGTGCAAATAAATCTACCAGGATGTGGGCAGATTGACTCAAAGCTTCTTGAGGAGTCACGCTGCCATCAGTCCAGATTTCCATAATCAGCCGGTCTTTCTCGACCGTGCCGCCTACCCTAGCATCTTCAACGCTGTAGTTGACTCTGCGAATCGGCATAAAGATAGCGTCTATTTGGAGGAAATCCAAAGCCGATCCATCATCGCGACTGCGGTCTACTGCTCGGTATCCGATGCCTTTTTCAATTCTGAATTCCATTTCCAGAACTGAGCCAGGGGAGAGAGTTGCAATGTACTGGGAGCGATCGATCAATTCCACCTCTGAGGGCAAATCGAATCGATCGGCCGTAACTGTGACGGGGCCCTCAATCCGCAACCTGCCGATTTGCGGCTGCTGAGAATGAGTTTTGAGGACGACCTCTTTCATGTTCAGGAGAATTTCTAGAACGTCCTCGCGTACCCCTTCGATCGTGGCAAACTCGTGATTGACGCCCGCGATTCGGACTGAAGTTACTGCCGTTCCTTCCAAGTTTGACAGCAGAACTCGCCTCAGCGCATTCCCAACAGTTGTTCCCTGACCGCGATCGAGCGGTTCCAGGACAAATTTTCCGTACTGACTGCGATCTTTGTCAGTGTTAGACTCTATACATTCAATTTGAAACTGCGCCACGGAGTGACCTCCCTTTTCCACTTTGGATTTTTGATTTTGGATTTTAGATTGCAGAGCATACCCCTGAACGGATTTCGGATTTTGGATGGACGGGGCAACAGTTAGAACCATTAGTTTTTGACTTTAAGCAGTTAGCCATTATCCAAAATCTAAAATCTAAAATCTCAAATCGTTTTAGACTCTACGCCGCTTGGGAGGGCGACAGCCGTTGTGAGGAATTGGGGTAACATCTCTAATCAGGGTAATTTCCAGTCCCGCCCCTTGCAGCGCCCGAATAGCAGTTTCTCGACCTGCTCCTGGCCCGCTCACCATTACTTCTATTTGGCGCATTCCTTGGTCGTTGGCTCTGCGGGCAGCACTTTCTGCTGCTGTTTGAGCTGCAAAGGGAGTCCCCTTCTTAGCTCCTTTAAAACCGCTGGAACCCGCTGATGCCCAGGATATTACTTCCCCGTTGAGGTCGGTAATAGTCACAATTGTGTTGTTAAAGGTAGACTGGATGTAGCCTACCCCATTGGGTACATTCCGTTTCTGCTTTTTTGCACCAGATTTCTTGCCTGTTTGTTGTCGCGCCATATTAGTCTCTTTAACGTTTCTCTCAACTAATTTCCCGAAGCGCTAGGAGCCAGCAGCCCCCAGCGTATTTTTCCAAAAAAGATGTTACTTCTTGGAAGGTGCCTTTTTCTTGCCCGCAACTGTTCGGCGAACGCCGCGACGGGTTCTGGCGTTGGTACGGGTTCGTTGTCCCCGCACCGGCAGACCCAAACGGTGGCGCCGACCGCGATAAGTTCCGATGTCCATCAGGCGCTTGATGTTCATTGACTCCCAGCGCCGGAGGTCTCCTTCGATTTGGTATGTGGTTTCTACATGAGTCCGCAGAGCAGTCACGTCGGCCTCTGTTAAATCCTTGACGCGAGTGTCAGGATTTACGCCTGTTGCAGCGATAATTTGTTGGGCCCTCGACAAGCCTATTCCGTAAATGTATGTCAGACCTATTTCGACGCGCTTATCGCGTGGAAGGTCTACCCCGGCAATCCGTGCCACACTTTTTGTCTCCCTAGTTTTCCTGTTTGGCTACAATGTTCAATTAGGATGCACCTGCGTGCATTGCCCAATCTTCCTTTTTTCTAACCTTGGCGCTGTTTGTGTTTCGGGTTAGTGCATATCACCATCACTCGACCGCGACGGCGGATGACGCGACATTTCTCACAAATTTTTTTGACAGATGCTCGAACTTTCATCTTTCTTCCTGCCTGGAGAACCCCGCTCTACCGGAGAGCAGGCACGCTGGGACTGCCCGTAGAGCGGTGGGAGGAGAGGCTGGGCAAGGTGTAGACCTCTCCTCGATTAAATTGTATAAAGTGCGGGTTGTTTCATGAAGGAGCCCGCTTGCACCCACTCCCATTGCTGGGTAAAGTTCGCCTGCGCCAGAGTGTTGGCGAGCGATACTTTTACGGTGTAACAATGACTTAACCCGGTACACCGGTGGGTTGTTGACGCCCTTCTCGGCAACACTACAAACGTAGCATTATAGCATAAATTTGAAGCTTTTTACCAAATTCTCTCTAAATTAAACTTAGAATTAGTTTTTAGAAAGTTTTATCTAAGCCTATTTTTTCCGAAGGCGATAAGTAATCCTGCCTTTGGTCAAGTCGTAGGGAGTCAATTCGACTTTGACGCGATCGCCAGGCAGAATTTTGATGTAGTTGCGGCGGATCTTGCCGGAAATGTGAGCTAAGACGTTAAACCCATTATCTAGGTCAACGCGAAACATCGCATTAGGCAGGGATTCCGTCACTGTCCCTTCCATTTCAATTAAATCTTGCTTAGACAATTTGGTACTTACCTCAACTCTACATTTGATTAACTAGGAGTGTCCGGGCTCGCCTTGACAACCTATTGATTGGTAGGTGTCAAACTAGCACCGGGGAAAGGGAGACTCGATCGACTTAAAGACTCAACCAACTGCTAACTTTAGTGAGACTCAAATAAAGTTAGGGCAACTAGAATTGATTGACCTCAATCTTGGAACTAGCAACCCTCAGAAAACCAAATAGCACAAAAAGCTCCTAGTTAACACATCTTAGCAAAAGTTGTTGGGGGTGACAGGCTCGATTGAGAAGGCTCAAGAGTCTCCTGAGAGAGCCTTTTGAAGTTCTGCGGTAACTTCCTGCATCTGGCGATCGCCATCAACCGCAACTAACTGTTCGCGGTTTCTGTAAAACTCAATCAAAGGTTCAGTTTGCTCGCGGTAAACTTGCAAACGGCGGCGAATCGTCTGTTCGTTGTCATCCTCACGCCCCCGCGCCAGCAGGCGAGCCACCAAAACATTGTCAGGTACGTCCAAATTGACAGCTTTGATCTCGGAACCCTTTCCAGACGAACTTGCCCCACCGCCAACATCGGAGAGCAGTTTGTCAAAAAAAGCTGCCTGCGGAACTGTGCGGGGAAAGCCGTCGAGAATCCAGCCAGCACTGGCATCTGGCTGATTCATGCGTTCTTTCACGATATCCATCAATAACTCGTCAGGAACCAACTCTCCCCGATCCATGTAGGACTGTGCCTTTTGACCCAAGTCAGTTTTGGCAACTACGCAGGCGCGCAGGATATCACCTGTAGAAATGTGGGGTATTTTCCAGAGAGCGGCTAATATCTGAGCCTGAGTTCCCTTTCCCGCCCCTGGAGGTCCCATGAAAATAAATTGCATTGCGATTACTTCACCATTCCTTCATATCGCTGGGAGATGACGTAAGTTTGAATTTGCTTAGCAGTTTCAATCGCGACACCTACTAAAATCAGTAGGGAAGTTGCGCCAAAACCTCTAAAAGTTTGCACTCCGATCGCGCTTTCTACAGCCGTTGGTACAATTGCCACCAGACCGAGAAAAATCGCTCCCAAGAAAGTCAAACGGTTCAAAACCTTCTCCACATAATCGCTGGTTTTCTGACCCGGACGAATCCCAGGAATGCTGGCACCCATTTTCTTCAAGTTCTGAGACATATCTACGGGGTTGACAATCAACGAAGCGTAGAAATAGCTGAAGAACAGAATCAAAGTCAGATAAAACAGCGCGTAAGCCCAAGGCGCTGGTCCGTTCGGACTCAAAACATTAGCAACTTGAACCAAAAACGGGTTATTGAGAGATTGAGCGAGGAAAGAAGGTACGATCAGCACCGAAGATGCAAAAATAATCGGCATCACCCCGCCTTGATTCAACCGTAGCGGTAGATAGCTGCGACTCTCCCGATAAACTTTGCGACCGACTTGGCGGCGGGCAGAAATAATCGGAATGCGGCGAGTACCTTCCTGAACAAACACAATCCCGACAATCGTCACCAAAAACACCAGCAGCAGAACGACTACGCGGCCGACTACTTGCGTGTCCCCACTTTGAGCCAATTCAAAAGTTTGTCCCAAAGAGCGCGGCAAAACCGACACAATGTTGATAAATATCAGCAGCGACGCTCCGTTCCCGATGCCGCGCTCCGTCACCACTTCCGATATCCACATCACAAACATTGAGCCGGCCGTCAGGGCCAAAGCAGTTTGTGCTATGAATAAAGGCGCGGGAGCTTGAGCAAAAGGGCTGACCCAAATCGCAATGCCAACGCTTTGCAGAATTGCCCAGCCCAAAGAAACGTAGCGAGTAATTTGAGAAATCTTGCGCCGCCCTGCTTCCCCTTCATTTTTCTGCAAGTCTTCTAAACTTGGCAGAGCCGCAGTTAGAAGTTGCACAATAATTGAAGCATTAATGTAGGGCAAAATCCCCAACGCGAAAATCCCCAAAGCTGACAAGCCGCCTCCTGAGAACAAATCCAGAAAGCCAATTAAAGGGCTATTTTCGACGTTTTGGGCAAAGGCGACTCGATCGATGCCGGGGACTGGCAAGTGGACACCCAGGCGTACTAAAATCAGTAAGCCAATGGTTACGAGGATGCGGCCTCGCAAACCAGCAGCTTGAGCCATCTGCATGAACGTCTCTTGTGCAGTTGGCGCTTTCTCTCTACTAACGTCCATAGTTACGATTTGGGATTTTAGATTTGCGATTTTCGACTAAATCATTTTCTGATAGCAAGCTTGAGGATTTGAGATTTGGACATACTCTCAAACCTCAAATCTTCACGCAACTAATTCGCAACTGCCGCCGGCGGCTTCAATTTTGGTGCGAGCACCTGCGGTAAAAGCAGAGGCTCGCACTTGCAAAGGCACATTCAGTTCGCCATCTCCTAAGATTTTCAGCGGCCCGTCGTCTGCGGTGACAATTTTTGCTTGGATCAAAGAGGTGAGAGTAACTTCTGTGTTTGCTGGCAGCGATGCTAATTTACTTACATTAATGGTAGTGTACTCTTTCCGGTTCACTAGAGGGAAACTTTTCAACTTGGGAAGACGGCGGTAGAGAGGATTTTGACCTCCTTCAAAACCCGGTCTAGTGCCGCTACCGGCTCTAGATTTTTGACCGCGCATCCCTTTGCCGGAGCTCGCGCCTTGACCGGCAGAAATACCTCTGCCCAAGCGTCGGGGGCGCTTTTGGGAGCCTGCTTTGGGTCGGGCGTCTTGCAATCTCATAGTTTTAGTAATTGGTAGTTGGTAATTGGTATTTAGAGAGGGGGTACGCAGTAGTTTTGAGTGCGTGAGTTTTGAGTTGCGGATTTTTTGATTTTTCACGCAAGCACTTAACACTCAAAACTTACAGTTTCCCATTCTCGCGTGCCCTAACCGTAGAGGTTTTCTACTGGAATTCCGCGCTCTTGAGCAACTTCGGACAAGGTGCGGAGGGTGGAGAGGGCATTGACTGCGGCTCGGGCATTGTTTAAGGGATTTCCGGAACCTAGCTGTTTGGCTAAGATATTGCGGACTCCTGCTAGTTCGAGAACAGTGCGAACTGCTCCCCCTGCAATTACCCCGGTTCCCGGAGCGGCCGGCCGCATCATGACTTTAGCTCCGCCACCGTCACCGTTGATGGGGTGAGGGATGGAGTTAGATTTGGTGAGTGGAACTTCAATTAGGTGCTTTTTGCCGTCAGCGACGCCTTTTTTAACGGCACCGATTACGTCGCTAGCTTTGCCGACTCCTACTCCAACTTGACCGCGTTCGTTGCCGATAATGACTATGGCGCGGAAGCTGAGTTTTTTACCGCCTTTGACTACTTTAGTAACGCGCCGGATCTGAACGACCCGCTCTTGCCATTCGGATTCTTTTTCGCGCGTTTTGTTGCTGCTGCTTTTTTTCTTGGTGCGCTGTTCTTTTTGTTCTGCCATAGTTTTGTCCTGTGGGAATTAGTAATTGGTGAAAGGCGATCGGCAAGTGGTAATTGTTTGAGTAAAAAGTAAAAATAGAAGAAATTTGGATTTTGCCTTTTAACTTTCAACTTTTGACTTTTTACTTTTTAATTACTCATTACCCGCTACCCATTACCCCCTCTAGAAGTCTAACCCCGCTTCGCGAGCTGCTTCTGCAAGGGCTTTGACACGACCGTGATAGAGGTTGCCTCCGCGATCGAATACGACTTTGACTATGCCAGCGCTGGAACAGCGTTTGGCAATCAACTGACCGACTTGCACGCTCGCGGAGCAGTTGGCACCAGAACTGAGAGTTGACCTCAATTCGGGATCGAGGGTTGACGCAGCAGCTAAAGTGTGCTGTGCGGTGTCGTCGATTACTTGGGCGTAGATGTGCTGCTCCGATCGAAATACCGCTAGTCTGGGACGTTCGGAGGTGCCGAACACCTTGCGCCGCACCCGGCGGTGTCTGCGGTGGACTGATTCTTTGCGAGTAAGCTTCATTGTTACTTCTTACCTGTTTTGCCTGTTTTACCAGCTTTGCGCCGGACGACTTCGCCGCTGTAGCGAATGCCTTTGCCCTTATAGACTTCGGGCGGACGCACCGCGCGGATGCGGGCTGCTGTATTGCCTACGAGTTCTTTGTCAATGCCGGAGACAATGACGTTGGTGTTGCCTTCAACTGCCATTGTGATGCCTTCTGGAGGGGGCATTTCAACGGGTTTGCTGTAACCGACGTTTAAAATCAGGTTCCGTCCTTGAACCTGTGCCCGATAACCTGTGCCTATAATTTCGAGACGCCGCTGAAAACCTTGAGATACACCTTCGACCATGTTGGCGACTAGGGTGCGGCACAAGCCGTGCAGTTGTCTGGCGACGCGAGATTCGTCTCGGCGGGTAACAAGTAAAGTCTCGCCTTCAATTCCCATGAGGATTTCGGCTGGTATCACTCGGGAAAGTTCACCTTTCGGGCCTTTGACGGCTACTTTTTGACCGTCTAGGGTGATGGTGACTTTATTAGGAATGCTAATCGGACGCTTGCCAATTCGCGACATAGTTTTTTGTCCTTTGTTTTTAGTTATTAGTCCTTGATTATTAGTGTTTAGTTATTAGTCCTTAGCGATCGATTTTTGAGTCTGTTGCCCGCGAGCGGTGACTAATTACTAATTACTAATGACTACCAAACATAACAAAGCACTTCACCGCCCAAACCTTGGCGTCGAGCTTCTCTATCCGTCATAATGCCACTGGAGGTAGAAATAATGGCTATGCCAATTCCGCCTAACACTCTGGGCAATTCTTTACGGTTCGAGTAAACGCGCAGTCCTGGTTTGCTGACTCGCTTAAGTGCCGTGATAATGGGCTTGCGAGTTTTACCTTTGTACTTTAGAGAAAGCACTAAATGTCGCTTGACCCCTTCTTCTGCTTCTTCAAATTCGCCGATGAAGCCTTCACTTTTGAGGACTTGGGCGATGCTGCGGGTCATTTTTGTAGCTGGAATTTGCGTTGTTTGGTGGCGCGCCATGCAAGAATTGCGAATGCGCGTCAACATATCTGCTATGGTATCGTTAGCTGCCATCTTTTGCTTCTTACTCTAGTGCTTAGTTGTCCCGGAACGGCATTCCCATTTCTTTAAGCAAGGCGCGTCCTTCTTCGTCGGTGTTTGCTGTGGTGATAATTGAAATGTCCATGCCTCGAATTTGATCGATGCGGTCATATTCTATTTCTGGAAAAATGAGCTGCTCTCTCAGACCCAAGCTGTAGTTGCCGCGCCCGTCGAAGCTTTTGGGGCTGATGCCGCGGAAGTCGCGGATTCGGGGGAGTGCGAGGTTGATCAGCCGATCGAGAAAATCGTACATCCGATCGGCGCGCAGCGTCACCATAACGCCGACGGGTACTCCTTTGCGGATTTTGAAGCCTGCGATCGCTTTTTTCGCCCGCGTCACCACTGGTTTTTGCCCGGTGATGATGCCAATTTCGTTGATCGACGAATCCAGTGCCTTAGCGTTTTGAGATGCTTCTCCCAAACCGCGGTTGACGGTGACTTTGACGAGTTTGGGAACCTGATGGATATTAGTATATTTAAACTGATCCATCAGTTTCGGAACGATTTTTCCTTGATAAAGAACTTTGAGTTTGTCCGGCATAGTTTTTGTGTTTCGTTCACTGTCCCTGGGCTTGGTCAGGGAGTTTATCGATTGTCTGTTCCACCGATGTTAGCTGTTAGTAGTTATGAGTTGAGAAGTCAATTGTCAGAAGGCGGACTAATGACTGATGACTGATGACTGATAACCAATCACTATTTATCGATGATTTCTCCGGTTTTTTTGAGCTGTCGGAGTTTCCGGCCATCTTCGCTAAATGTATAGCAAATGCGGCTGGCTATTTTCTCTTTTTCGGAATAGTGCATGACATTTGAGCTGTGAATGGGAGCCTCAAACGTGACTATTTTCCCTGATTCTCCCTCTTGCTGGGGCTTGACGTGCTTGGTTCTGATATTTACACCTTTAACAATTACTTTGCTGACTTTAGGATATGTCTTTAAGATTTCTCCGACTTTTCCCTTCTCTTTGCCAGTAATTATTTGAACGGTGTCGCCTGCTTTGACGTGCATTCTGTGGCGCTGCGGTTCGCTAGTTGCTTTACCCTTTTTTCCGTACATTTTAAAGTACCTCCGGGGCTAAGGAAACGATTTTAGTAAAGTTTTTGTCGCGCAGTTCGCGAGCTACGGGGCCGAAAACGCGAGTGCCTTTGGGGTTGCCATCTACGTTGATAATAACGGCGGCGTTGTCGTCAAAACGAATGCTCATGCCGCTGTCGCGGCGAAGGCCTTTGCGGGTTCTGACAATGACGGCCCGGACGACATCTGATTTTTTGACAGCCATATTGGGGATGGCGTCTTTGACGACGGCAATGATGACATCGCCGACTCCGCCGTAGCGGCGGTTGCCGCCTCCCAATACGCGGATGCACATCAGTTTGCGGGCTCCGCTATTGTCGGCGACATTGAGGTATGTCTGGGGTTGAATCATGGTGGTTGTTGAGTGTTAACTATTGAGTGTTAACTGTTGACTGTTGATTTTTGACTGTTAGTTAATTGTTAGTTTTCGATCGGGAGATCGCGATGTCGCAATTAACTGTTAGCCGTTTTTTGTCCCAAAAATCTCAGCAACCGTCCAGCGTTTGGTTTTGCTCAGCGGGCGAGTTTCAGTGATGCGGACGCGATCGCCCGATTTGCACTGATTTTCTTCGTCATGAGCTTTGTAGCGCTTGGTGCGGACTACGATTTTGCCGTATTTGGTATGGGAGGAGCGGTTTTCGATTGCTACCACGACGGTTTTATCCATCTTGTCGCTGACTACTACGCCAACTCGTTCTTTAATTGCCATAGCTACCTATTTTTGTTGTGCAATTGACTTTTTTTAGCTACTGTGCGAGCCGAGGCTAGGCTGCTGCTCACTCTTGGCTGACTTCTGCGCTTGGAGCGGCTAATTTTGCTGTCGCTTCTGCCTCAGCAGCGATTTGGCGCTCGCGTTCAACTGTCATCAATTGAGCGACGCGGTGCTTGACGTGCTTGAACAGGTGAGGCTTTTCCATGCGGCCGGTAGCTTGCTGGAGCCGCAATTCCATTAGTTGGCGCTTGGCGGCTAAAATTTGCTCTGCTAGTGCTGCATCGCTTAATTCTCTAGCTTCTTTAATCTTGGGCAAAGACATAATTATGTGCTTTCTCGTTAGCGAGCGGTATGACAGAAGACTGAATTGTCTAGATGCTGAATGTCGAAGGAAAGAAAAGTTATGAATGGCAGATTTTAAATTGCTGTAGCCGTTTAAAATTTTAACCAATGCCGACCTAGTTCTACCTTCGATTATCGCTATGACTGGTCTTCTTCG
>JAICRN010000061.1 GCA_025937335.1 Microcoleus sp. TY_ISSM_2_bin.22 | reverse complement strand
GCTATCGACGCCGACCCCCAACACAACCTGACCACCTACCTGGGGCTAGAACTGCAACCCAACCAGCCCACCTTGCTGGAAGTTCTCAAAAAATCCGTGCCCATCGAAGACGGCATCTATCCAGTCGAAGGTAGCGACAACTTGTTTCTAATTCCCTCCGACGACGGCCTTGACGCCGCCGCCGACTACCTATCCAGCAGCGGCGTCGGCGCTACCCTGTTGCTGCGCCGCCTCGAACCAGTTGCCGAAGCCTTCAAATTTTGTATCATTGACGCACCCCCCCAGCGCTCGCAGATTTGCCTAACCGCAATCGGTGCCGCCGACACCGTAATCGTACCCGCCGAAGCCTCCGTCAAAGGCTACGGTTCCCTAGTGCGGACACTCGACTTGCTCAACTCCATGAGAGATGTCAAAGCAACCAACGCTACCGTACTAGGAGTGCTGCCCTTCCGCGACCGCTGGATTGGCAACACTCAAACCCTAGAGAGCCGCCTAGCCGTAGAAGGAATGAAAGACGAAGTTGAAAACGAATTAATTCTCCCTTCAATCCGAGAATCCGAACAGTACAAAAAAGCCATTAACAAACGCCAAACTCTCAGCGAATTAGGACATCCCGACTTAGAATATCCCTTTGAAATACTGCTCGCAAAAATCGAGTCTCTTTTACAACAAAAAGTACAGTCAGAAACTCAGGTCTAAGTGCGCTAAGTTTCCCACCTACCGAGCTTTTTTATGAGTGACAGCATCCTCGACAAAATTCGTTCCAACCGCAAGCGAACAATTGTTCCCAACCGAGAAGATACTTTAATCGCCCCAAAACAGGAGAGCGAACAAATAGCTCAACAGTCAACTCCGGCGAACGCAACTTCAAACGAAGCTTCAAGCGAAATCCTGGCGAACGCAACTTCGGCTAACGAAACTTCAACGAACGCAACTTCAAACGAAACCACTAATCCCAATTCAACATTAGAAGAGTTAAAAGCAGAACTCGCGAAACTTCCGCCAACTCGTCGCCATTCGGCAGTTGTTTTAGATGCAGAAATAGATGCTAACTTGACGAGATTTTGCAAAGAAAAAGGAGTGACTGTAGAAGTATTTTTAGAAGCTGCATGGCTGCAAGCAGAAGCTTCATCCGAGCTGATGGAAAAAATCTTAGTAGAAGCCAAGTGCCGCTACGATTCCAGAAAACTTGCTGGGAAGCTGAGGCGGCTGATCACAATGCTATCCGGGCGTTGATAGGGAGATGCTACTGCCATTAAACAGTTAACAGTTGATAGTTGATAGTTGATAGTTGATAGTTGTCCACACTGTTAAAAGAACGAGTGGAAAGGCACGCAATCAAAAAGGCCATGAGTGGTTTAATTACTGCGATAAAATAACGGACATTTCTCGCAAGTTATTTAACACGGCGCTGAAGTTTGAGGATTTGTGCGAAGTGAGGATTGTCCCCAAAACGGGATGTTATGTTGTTGAAGTAGTTTACTCTGAACCTGACAACAGCCAATTCTTCTGTAGCTTAAACCCAGAATTAGCGGAGGCTATTGATAAAGGAAATATAAGTTTCATCAGAGTCCTAGATGTCAGTCTTGTCCACCTTTTATAGTGCGTCAGCACTTAACGGGAGAGAACGTCACAAAGCCCTAAAATTCCAAATGCTGCACGGCCCGCCGCTTAGTTTCCTCCCCGCGCCTGTCATATTTGGCCGTAGTTACCCATTAGTGACAAGTTAAGGTGATGAGTAAATTGTCAATGGGGTATTTACATTAAGTAAAAAATGGATGAAACTCATAACAGGTAAGTAATTGGGGGATTGAGACGGGCCATGACCAAGACTAGAACTACAAATCGAGATCACGCCAAGAAGAAACAACGGCCAATGATAGAGGATGAAGTAATTGCCCAACAACTCGAAGCATTACTGACACCAGCCATGCTCAACCAGAAAAATTCCTACCGTCAACTGGGGCGAGCGAGACCGCATTCTCAACTTGCCCCTGATGATGGCTGCGGTGTTAACCTTACTATGGCGAGATGTAGCAGGGGTAAGAGAACTGACTAGAATGTTAACTAGAGATGGTTTTCTGTGGTGTAATCCCACCAAAGTCAGCCAACAAGCACTCTCACAAAGATTTTTTACCTTTCGGGCCGAGCTATTTGAACAAGTATTTAAAGACTTATTGCCAAGTTTAAGAACAAATTGGCAAAGCAGAAATCAACGAACCTTACCAGAAAGTATTCAGTTTACATTAACAAAATTTGAGCAGATTTGGATTATAGATAGTTCAATATTAGAGGCATTGTTTCGGAAGTTATCAAGTTTAGAAGAGACTAAGGTCGGACAAATGGCGGGAAAAATAAGTACAGTAATTGATGCGAGTAAATCGACTACCAATAGAAATTTGGTTTGCCGAAAATGCGAAAAAATCTGATATAAAACTTGAAGAAAACATCCTAAATTTAGTCACCAAAAATACGTTGCTATTATTAGATAGAGGATTTGATCATTTTAGTTTTTGGTTAAAATTAATTGAGCAAAAAGTTAACTTTATTACTAGAATAAAGAAAGGAGCAGCAATCAAAGTAGAGCAAGTGTTTACAGATAGTTATGGACTGCGAGACCGTAAGATACGTCTGGGGTCTGGAACAAAGAGAACTCCGTTTATTACTTTACGTTTGATTGAAGTTCGTTCAGGAAAAGGCTGGCATTCGTATTTAACCAGTGTCTTAGAGCCAGAGATATTACCCCCTTATGTGGTTGCAGATTTATATCGACGACGTTGGCGGATTGAAGAGGCATTTAATACAGTAAAAAGGCTGTTAGATTTAAGCTATTTATGGACAGGTTCAATCAATGGGATTAAATTACAAATGGGAGCATCCCGGTTTTGTAAATATCCGAATAAGTGTAAAATAGTTAAAATCAATAAAAGCGTCAAAAAAAGTCGATAAAAAGAGCCATGACCCCTGAAGAACTAGAGCGGTTGGAATCCTGTGCGGCAGAAATTGCTAAAATTTGGTATAACAATACACCCCCAAGTGAACTGACCAGTCTGGAAAATATTGAAAAACATCTCAGGCAACAATGGCTTGAAACAGTGGGCCCACAAATTGGTTTTTTTTTATCAAAGAAGCAACAGGAACAGAACAAGGACGACCGCGCACAGTAAAAAGCTGTATTGGTGAACTAAGAATTACTGAAAAACAGGCCGAAAAATTAGAGTTCAAGAAATCTACTCGATTATCTCCATTATTTGAAAAATGCTGTCTCCGTCAAATAGCTAATCTTTCCTACTTCAAGGCTGCCCAAGAAATGGAAGTTCAGACAGGAGTAAAGATAGGACACACTTGTTTACACCGATTGGTAGAAAAACAAGAATGGTCAGAACCTCATGCCAAAATAGAGGTGAAAGAAACAAGCATAGATGGAGGGAAAGTCCGTCTGAGAGGGAATTTAGGAGAAGGGTCTCATTGGCAAGATTATAAGGCAGTGCGGTTACATGAAAGTTATTATGGGGCTTTTTATCAAGAGAATGAAGAGTTAATTAATTATATAAACCATCAGCCCTTAGCCGATATATTAACTTGTTTGGGTGATGGACATGATGGAATATGGAATATTATGAGCCAGTTAAATCCTGGTAAAACCAGACGCGAAATTTTAGATTGGTATCATTTAATGGAAAATTTATATAAAGTGGGAGGGTCGTTGAAATCTCTAGCCAAAGCCAAAGAATTTTTGTGGCAAGGTCGGGTCGAACCTACCCTAAATTTATTTAAATATTGTCGCAAAAAAACCGCTAAAAACTTTTGCAAGTATCTAGAAAAGCATCGCTCTCGAATTGTTAACTATGAGCAATTATCATCAGACAAGATTTGTTCGCCGAGGCTCGGGAGCGGTGGAATCGACTGTTAAACAAATAGATAGAAGGTTGAAAATTTCGGGAGCTCAATGGTTGAAAAAAAATGTCAATCAAATGCTAAAACTTCGTTGTGCTTACCTCAACGATCTCTTGGCTATTTGAGGCTTTTGCAAAACCGGGATGCTCCCATTACAAATTTGGGCAACTTGGTTATTTTATGCGGTTTTAGTAGACTTAGGTGATGCAGTAGCCGATGAACTAGCTATACCTTTTGAGCGGATTTCTTTAGAAATGATTTATCGCGGTCTTTATCATTTTACGATAGCTCATCATCAAGGTAAAGCAACCGATCCAGTTAAATATTTTGCTGCCCCAGAAAATTGCGATTTAGGAATTATTAAACAGGAGCGAAAACCAAATGTTAAGTTAATCGTCGCCCCTTTTCCTGAAAAGCAACGAGGTTCTGACCAATTCTTTTTCAAGAATTCTCCAAAAGCCTCTTGACAAAAAACTTACAGCCTTAACTTGTCACCAATGTCAGGTGTCGCATAGTTGCGGTACTTCGCTGCTGTGCCTTGCGCCAGCTCCTTCTCCGTGTGAGCAACGACGATATCGCTGACGCCAAGACCGCGCAAATACTCAGTGACAACCTTTGGTTCGCCGAGGAGTTTTAAGAGCACATCACAAGACGTACCGTCACTTTCAGAAACCATGTACTTTAATAATTCAGACAGAGTGAATTCCATTCCCTGCGATTTTTCGTCGAGAATCCGACTGCCCTGGAGGACATCGCTGGCTTCTACACGAATTTTCTGGTCTAGCTTCAGTTTTCCTCGGTCTACTTGAGCCAGAACAGCCATTGCAATAGGAAACTTGTAAACGCTTTGCATCGGAAATTGCTGATTTCCATTCAGAGTGACTGACTCTCCGGTTTCTAAGTAGTAGGACACAATTAATTACACAAAATTATGGGCTACAAGCCTTGTCTAGCAAAAAATCAGTGTGTAATTAATTCTGTCCATTTACTTAGCACTGTGGCTTTCACTCCAACGCGCCCTAGAGCCGCCTGAGAAATTTGTTCGATCCGATCGCGTAATTCGTTTGTGCGTTCGGCGTTGGATATTGCGATACCGCGAGGCGCGCTTGTCTCGTTGTTGGGAGTATCTTCTCTATTGCTGGAGTTAACGCTCGTGCAACCAAGAGTCAGTAAAAACAAGCAAAATGTGTAAAGCCAAACTTTTTTAATCGCTGGAATCATGTCAATAGTTCTCGGTTAGGGTTAAGCCGTATTAAGGATAGAATAAGTTAGGGATCGGATTTTAATTCCTGTACCTCTGTGCGTTGGCTTTTTAGAGGGAAACTTACAGCGAGCTTTTTTGATAGTTCTAGAGTTAACCGAGAAGTATTGAATCCCGACCCGCCCAGTTTTTTCGAGGTGTACAACGTCCACAAACAGCAGCCCAACCACTGGTCGAAGGCTAAGTGGAAAGGACGCACGGTTCAAATTAGAGTCGTGCTGCGGGATTGGGCAGCTCCCCGCACCGGCAAGGTTGTCCCCACGCTAGCCGTAGATTTGATGTATCCCCAAAGCGCTGAGTTAGTCGGGTTCTACCCGCTGGGATTTGTTGCAGAAGCAGACCGCTCTAAGATTGCGATTGGTGAAACTCGAACTATGAAAATTTGGACGAAAGGAGACGGCGAAACCGGCATTCCCACCACCAAAGTTTGGCTGTTCGACGAAAGCACGACCGAAGAGCAAATTCAGGATGTTCTCATGTTCGGCCGCACGGCATCAAGTTTGTGGAAACCGGAAGATTTCGGTTTGTCACCTTAATCGCAAGAGAGTTGTATAGCGCGACTTGTCTAAGCTTTCCCAACAAAAAGCCGCTGTAGAGTGTCGAGTTCTCAATCAGCTTTTTGTTTTTTACAAGACGATAGAGAGTTCGTCAGTGACTTGAATCCGACCTTTGAGCAGGGAGCGAATCAGGCGGTCAAGCGAGCCGCGTTCTTCTTCAGTAATAGATTCGTCGAGGATGGCGGCCATCATGCCGTAGCGGTCAGCTTTGGTAAGGCGGTGAGTATCGGTGACAGTAGCGATGATTTCGTTGATTGCGCCGGGGAGAAGGTTGACGGGAGACACGGGATTGTTTTGAACTCGACACCTCAATCATCTCGTGGTTTCCCTTAAGAGCAAGTGATGGTGCTGCTATTTTCTGCGTGATAATACTGAAGGTGTTGGGTAAGCTGCGTCCGCGTTACAAGTGATGGAAGTCACAATAACCTAGTGGAGCTGTGGAACAACTAGAACTTTTAGCGCTGCTGAACTGGAGGGGTGACAACCCGCCCCTGATTTTGGGAGGCGATAAAATAATCAGTGAAATCAGCGTAATCTCTCTTAATTCGTGCTTAGTAAGGTTTTCAGAAATGGGGCAAGAGCTGTGGATTCTTGCCTTGACAAACTAGCGGTTAAATTATTAGCCAATTAGCTCAAAACCCTTCGCATGAGAGGAAACACTATTCTTAATGCGCGCCGCCACCACCATCAGTAGCAAGGCCAAACTGTCGTCAGAGAGTCCATCAACCAATATCTGCATATCTAACAAAGACTCTAATTGCTTTGGCACTGACATCTGACTGCTGTTGCCACATCCCTCTCTCCCTGTCAGCCGATTGCAGAAGTAAACGCGGGAGCCCGGCTTAATCTGGTCTATTGCCTCGATTAATTTCCACAGCACCTCCGTAGAGATACCTGTCTTGTCCCGTTGAAACTCAGAAATATGATTCTCGCTAACGCCTGAAAACTTGGATAACTGTTTTCCAGATATCCCGTAGCGTTCAATAGTCATCCTAAAAATTTCGGAAATTATTGTAACGTTTTGTGACAAAAATGTATGATTAGCCTTTAGCTGTGGTAGTTTCCTAAAGTTATCGGTCAATAGCCCCAATAACAGCCTAACAGCTTTAATAACTCGATCAATTATAACTCTGCCCGCATAATGTAGTGTCGGCGCAGTTTTATTTTGGCCAGATCGCAATAGACACCGACCGAACTTAAGCTTCCAGCCTCAAGGCAATAAGGCTTGCAAACTCATTATCGGCGGTGTCTCATGGCTGCGGATTGTTTTACGAAAGGAAGTAGAAAATTAGAATACAAATGGCAGAGTATGGTTTCGAGTCATATTTCTCTGTAATTTTATTTAAACTAACATTCCGGTTTCGAGTGTGCTGTGACTAGAGTCACATTTTAGTGGCATCTGTTATCTATAAATTTAGGATCTAAAAAGTGTCAAGGAACTTAACAGAGCCGATTTCTCTAAAATTACCTAAATGGCCTGAGCCTAATTTAAGTAACGTAACTGTGGGGAACCGACGGCTGAGTTTAGAAGAAGTTGCCAGGGTTGCCCGCTGTGGAACCAGAGTTCGGTTGAATGATGAAAGCGATGTTGCGGAACGAGTGCAAGCATCCTGCGACTACATTGCGAATGCTGTCGAGTCGGGAAAGCCGATTTACGGAGTTACAACTGGCTTTGGTGGGATGGCCCATACAGCGATAGCGCCGGAAGAAGCCGCGAGTTTACAAAACAATTTGATTTGGTTTCTCAAAGCTGGTGCAGGACCAAAGCTGCCCACAGCTTGCGTCCGCGCCGCCATGCTCTTACGAATTAACTCCCACCTCCAGGGCGCTTCAGGAATTCGGATCGAGTTAATTGAGCGGATGATCGCATTTCTCAACGCAGGAGTCACACCTCACGTTTGTGAATTGGGTTCCATCGGCGCTTCCGGCGATTTAGTTCCCCTAGCGCACATCACAGGCGCATTAATAGGTCTAGATGACAGTTTCACTGTTGATTTTAAGGGCAGAGAAATGTCAGCAATTCAAGCGCTAGAAATATTAGATTTACCGAGAATCGATCTGCTTCCCAAAGAAGGGCTGGCAATGACCAATGGTACATCTGTAATGACCGGCATTGCTGCCAACTGCGTCCGGGATTCGCAAGTAATACTTGCCTTGGCAATGGGTACTCATGCCTTGACAATCCAAGGATTAGGCGGAACAAATCAATCATTCCACCCCTTCATTCACAAGCTCAAGCCTCATTTTGGTCAAGTGTGGGCTGCTTCCCAAATGGTCGAACTCCTCGCAGGTTCTTGCTTGAATCGAGATGAGTTAGATGGTTCTCACGAGTACCGCGGCCATCATCCGATACAAGACCGTTATTCGCTGCGTTGTTTGCCTCAGTACATGGGGCCGATTGTGGATGGAATAGCAGAAATTGCCCAGCAGATTGAAGTGGAAATTAACTCTGTTACTGACAACCCCTTAATCGATACTGAGAATCAAGCTAGCTATCACGGCGGCAATTTCTTAGGGCAATATATTGGCGTGGGAATGGATCGTTTGCGATATCTTTTAGGTCTGCTGGCTAAGCATTTGGATGTACAAATTGCGCTGTTAGCTGCACCTGAATTTAATAATGGTTTGTCGCCTTCTCTGGTTGGCAACACGAGCCGTAAGGTCAACATGGGCTTAAAAGGTCTGCAAATAGCAGGAAATTCAATTATGCCGCTGTTGACTTTTTACGGAAATTCAATTGCTGACCGCTTTCCCACTCACGCTGAACAATTCAATCAGAATATCAACAGCCAAGGATTTGCTTCAGCTAATTTAGCTCGTCGCTCAATTGAATTGTTCCAGCAATATATGGCAATTTCCTTAATGTTTGCCGTCCAAGCTGTTGACTTGCGAACCCATCAAGTCGCAGGTCACTACGATGCGCGGGAGTGTTTGTCGCCACTTAGCTTACCGCTATATGAGGCTGTGCGCGAAGTTGTGGGACAGCACCCGAGTGTTGATAAATCTTACATCTGGAACGACAACGAGCAATCTTTAGATATACACATTGCCATGATTGCTGCTGATATTGCACAGGAAGGGCGAATTGTGCAAGCTGTGAACCAGATTTTATCAAGTTTGAAGTAAGAAAAAAAAGGGGAAAGAATTTTTGTAAAAATTTTACGTTATTTTCTTCCCTTTGTTATATCGTTTCCTAGGTAAAACAGGTCATTTGTAGCTAAGAACAATCTGCAAAATAGTGGAAAAATGAGTTGAAGTTTAACTCGTTAAGAGCTGCTTGCCTGTTACGAAAGCAGTCCTCTCTGGCGACTGCAAAAGATGGTTGAACATTACTAAAGATGCACGAAAATGGTTACTCACAATATTTCCTCTTACATCTCTGAAACGGTTTTAAACCGAGATTTTTACTCTAGTAAAAAAGCAGAGAGATTCTCAAACGAGCAACACTTTTTGACGGAGACGATTCGTCAGTGCGTCAAAATATATCAACTTGAACCGAGGGATTGGCAACAATTTTATCAGGCAATTCATCCGAGTTTAAGGGGAGATATTTCATTAGAAAATAAACACAACTCAAAGGCTTTAGTTAGTGGTTTTAAATTTGCCTTAGCGGCAGTCCACCAGTGCATCCAAATCATGCACGCGAAACCTATTGTTTGGCAGCAATTTTACCGAGGATAAAACAGGGATGAACATTGCAGAGCATATCGAGAGAGGGTGTAGATTTTTTCCTCAGAAAACTGCGTTAATTTTTGAAGGTAAATCTTTTACTTACAAACAGCTAAATCAATTGGCAAACTGTGCGGCTAATGGTTTGCAAGGATTAGGGATTAAACGGGGAGATTGCGTTGCTCTATTCCTGCCTAACATTCCCGAATTTGTCATCTCTTAT
This sequence comes from Microcoleus sp. TY_ISSM_2_bin.22, assembly GCA_025937335.1. Taxonomy (GTDB): domain Bacteria; phylum Cyanobacteriota; class Cyanobacteriia; order Cyanobacteriales; family Microcoleaceae; genus Microcoleus. Next base: position 4,644 of record JAICRN010000061.1, on the reverse strand, counting down.
CTGGGCATCTTAAAGATTGGATCTGTAGCAGTTTCTATCAATGCGATGCTCAAAAGCGATGAAGTTCGGTTTATTCTCAATGACTGTGCTGCTAAGATAGTAATTGCAACAGAATCATTGCGAGTGGAAGTACCTGATGATGATTTAGCTTACCTTCAATACATTTTGATTGCTGAAGATGGAGCTATTAAACCGCCGAGTGTAGTTGCTAGCCATTCTTCTCATGTTTCAGGAAGCAAGCTGAGTTTAAGCTGTAAAGAAATCAGTTTGTTACAACTGATAGCAAATGCTTCTGCTGAAGCTAAAGCTATTGAAATGGAACCTACAGAACCCGCTGCAATTATCTATACATCGGGGACGACTGGTTTTCCTAAAGGAGCTGCGCTTTCTCACGGCAATGTGACTTCCAATATGCACTCTGTCAAGCACTGCTGCGGTATGAGGGCTGAAGATAGGTTGCTTTTGTATTTACCATTGTTTCATTGTTTTGGTCAGAATTTCATTCTTAATGCGGGATTGAATGCTTGTGCGACTATCATTTTGCAGCGCCGATTTTCTCCACCTGAAGTTTTGAATGTGACGGCTACAGAGCGGATTACCATGTTTTTTGGAGTGCCAACTGTCTTTGCGAAACTGTTAAAAATGCCGCCGAATGAATCCAACTTTAACTCAGTACGCTATTATTTTAGCGCTGCTGCCAGAATGCCCTTGGAAGTTGTAGAGCAGTGGCAAGAACAGTATGGTCTCGTGATTCATGAAGGGTACGGTTTGACGGAAACTTCGCCTTTTTCTTGTTACAACCATTACTTGAAATATAAGCCAGGTTCGATTGGAATGCCAATTGATAATGTGGAAATGAAAGTGGTGGATAGTGATGGTTCAGAAGTTGAGATTGGCGATGTTGGCGAGATTATTATTCGCGGCCCTAATGTGATGTCGAGCTATTGGAACCGTCCTGCTGAAACTGCCGAAGTTCTGTCAAATGGTTGGTTTCATACGGGAGATTTGGGCCGGATGGATGAAGAGGGCTATTTCTACATTGTTGACCGCTTGAAAGACACGATCAATGTTTCGGGATTTAAGGTTTATCCAAGTGAATTAGAGCGGGTAATTTCTCAACATCCAGCGGTTGCGGAAGTGGCTATCTGTGGTGTTCCTGACAAAGTTAAAGGCGAGAGCATTTTGGCGAATATCGTCCTGAATAATGGGCAAGTTGTCGCGCCAGATGATGTGATTTCTTTCTGCTCGAAACAGATAGCGGCTTATAAGGTTCCTCACCTGGTGCGGTTTGTTGATTCGTTGCCAAAAAATGCGACTGGTAAGGTTTTGAGGCGGATTTTGCGCGAGGCGCACAGTTAAGTTGCTCATAGTTAAGAAAGAGATGATTCTTAGCTAACGATTGTTAAATTTGCTAGCTCTAGGATTTAGATACAAGAGCTAGCAAATATCCAAATTTTCATGTTGTTTATTTCTGGTCAAATGAGTTTTGTCAAGATGAATCAAGCTGTAGGAATCCGCGCAATAGCGGTTAATTTTCCCGAATCTGTACGTACTAATGATTACTGGAAAAAGAACTATCCAGGACTCTTAGCTGAACTCGATCGAAAAAATCAAAATTTGCGCCTATTTGATAATGATGCTCAAGAAAACTCTAATTGGGTACAGGCTGTAAAACCTTATCGAGAAGATATATTCAGGGGAGCATTAGAAAGAAGAGTTTTGGGGGAAAATCAAACTTCTATTTCTATTGAATGTGGAGCAATTGAAAAAGTTTTGCAGGCCAGAAAATTAGCTGCCAGCGATGTTGACTTGCTGATTTCTTGCGCTATGTTTCCCGAAGAGTTAGTGATTGGAAATGCTACTTCTATAGCAAAAAACTTAGGCTTTAGAGGTGTTGCTTGGAACTTAAACGCTACTTGTGGAGGTGCTCTTCTTGCCTTAGAAAATGCTGTAGCATTAATCAGGGATAAAAGATTTAAAAGGGTGTTAGTCTCTTTATCATGCAATTATTCCAAGCACGTAGAGTATACCAATTCTTTCTCATTCACGCTTGGAGATGGAGCCGCAGCTTTTATTGTTGAAAAACTCGAAGAAGGACAAGGTTTGCTTCATTCTTATTCAACAAATACTTATGATACTTGTGGAGTAATTTATCCCAGATTTACGGTAGATAAGATGGGAACTCCAAAGGTATTAGTTACCGTGAATAAAGAAACCGTGAAAGACGTGACTTCTTTATTGATTAAATACTTTCAGCAATGCTGCCAAAAAGTCTTGTCTGAATCTGGAATGAAGGTAGGGGATATAGACTATTTCATTTTTTACTCACCAACAGCAGGTTATGTCGATTTTTGCGCTTTAGAACTGAATATACCTAAAAATAAAATCATCGACATTTTTCCCCAGTATGCCAATATTTCTGTAGTTTCAGCTATAGCTGCTTTATATCATGCGGCCGCCTTAAAAAAAATCAGAAAAGATGATTTAGTGATGATTTATTCTCACGGCTTTTCTGGCAGCTCTGTCGCTAGTATTATACGCTGGGGCGATGTTGCTCTGGGGCCCGCTCCTACTCCCTCAGAGAATTTAATCCCCGCACCTGTAGGCGCACGCTAAGGCCCTAGGGCGTCGGTTCAGTATTAGGAGTTGACAAAAAAAGGACTTTATGAAATTAGCCAGTGCATGAGTTCGACTCTATGCCTGGTGTAATTGGCCGAACCTTATCCATTCGAGCAATGACATGAAGATTATGAACGACAGCGACTCGCCGTAAATCGAAGAGATTTTTCCGCTGTCGCTCTATACCGAGCACGATTCCCCTGCCAATGCCCAATATGAGCCAGAGAGTGTTCAACTGTAGTACGTTTTCTTAAGTTTTTTCGACCAATAGCAGTGGATTGACGTGCTCGCAACTCTTGCATTAAGGCTTCATCAGGATGAATTGATACAGTCCGTCCTCTTTGACTATTCGTGCAACCCGATCTCAGAGGACAAATTGCACATTCATTCTGAGGAAAATGAACAATTTTTCCGGGTTCAAATGGGATACTTACCTGATTGGGACAGCTAATTAAATGCGTATCCCAGTCAAGAAAAAAAGAATTTTTATCAAACCGTCCCGAATTTATGACCGGCCACGCCTTGCAAAATATCTGTAATTTATCATCTCGTTGTGTCACCCAATGACTGGATAAATAAGCCCGATCGATATGTAACTCAGCTAGGTGAATATTTTGAAATTTTAAGTCACGTTCTAGATCAACTGTAGCAGCGGATTCTGGAGTATTGGCGCGTGTCAACGCCACGGCACAAACTACACCACTCTCTAAATCTTTGAGGACGTGACGTTTATATCCATCTATTTTTTTAGAGCGGCTTTTACGCCCATGCCGCGTATCGGGGTCTTCGATAGAAATGCGACGATCTTTGGCGACCCCTTTACTTCAACTCGGAACGCCTTGTGAGTCGAAAGTTACATTCTGAGATTCAATCACTCGGGCAACATCCAGAGTCTCTTGGACTACTTCAAATTCATCACAATCAGACTGGCTTTGCATCCATTCTTCCACTGAATTTAAGCTACTTAGGATAATTAAGAGTGCATTTTGACGCTCTACTGGATTATCCCAGTTTGTAAGGATTCAGGTCAAAAAAGACTTAAGTGTCGGCATCTGGTAAAATAAACAAATGAAAAAGCCCGCAGCCACCAGACAGAAGGAAAAAACCGAAATAGAGCAGTTGAGCCAAGCTGAACTGGTAGAAATGGTACTGGGGCTGCAAAAAATTATTGAAGAATTGCAAGAAAAACTAGCCATTGCCGAGGGCAAAAGTCGAACCACCAGTCAGACTTCATCCAAACCCCCATCAACGGATCTACTCCAAAAACCAGAGAAACCGACAGTCAAACCAGAAGCAGACCCAAAAAAGAAGCCAGGCGGACAACCCGGTCATCAGGGGAAAACTCGCAAAGGGTTTGGACGAGTAGACAGAACCGAAATTAGCTCACCCGATATCTGTCTCAATTGTGGCAGTAAAGAATTAAGTGAAGTAATTAACACCCACAGACAGCAAGTAGCAAGTCTAGTCGCAAAACCAATCGAGGTCGTCGAATATCAGACACAATCGTGTAAATGCCTCGAATGTGGTGCAGTAGTCAGAGGAGAACCACCCTTGGGAATAGTTCCTTGACTTGACTTGAGCGTTAATCTCCAAGCACTCTTAGTGTGGTTAGGGAATTATGGGCATCTTTCCTACGCCAAGCTGACGCTCATTATTGTGGGAACTCGGCAGGATATTCGTGGGAGTAGGAACACTCCAAAAAACAAATCAACGAGTAGCAGCAGCAGTTAAGCCAGCGCTCAATGCACTGTGGAAATGGGCACCTCTTCAATCAAATGTTCATGTAGATGAAACACCCCCGGTGTGTCATGGGGGTTAAAGAATGGCTATGGACAGCTAGTGGAGAGGGATTCTGTTTATTCCATGCCGCAGATACAAGGGGACGCGTGGAACTAGAAACCATGCTGGGTACAGAATTTGCTGGCGTCTTAAGCTCAGATGATTTCAGTGTTTATAATGGTGGCACAATCACAGCCCAACAGAAGTGTCTAGCTCATTTACGGCGGCATTTTAAGAAAGTGCTGG
>JAICRN010000700.1 GCA_025937335.1 Microcoleus sp. TY_ISSM_2_bin.22 | reverse complement strand
GAATGGGTGATCGAGGCGGTTGTGCCCGACAGGGAACTGCAGTTGGTGCTGCGATCCCAGGTGCTGTCGGCAATCTGCGTGCCGCTGATCGCTCGCGGGCGGACGCTGGGAGCGATTTCGCTGCTGTGCGGGGAGTCCGGCCGCCGCTGCGGGGAGGGGGATTTGCTGTTGCTGGAGGATTTGGCGCGGGATGCGGCGGTGGCGATCGACAATGCGCGGCTTTACCGGGAAGCAGCCCTGGCCAACCGGATTAAAGATGAGTTTTTGGCAACGCTTTCTCACGAGTTGCGGACGCCTCTGAACGCGGTTGTGGGCTGGGCTCAGATACTGCGGCAGCGCAAGTTGACTCCCGAAAAAACGGCTGTGGGTTTGGAGACTATTGAGCGAAACGCGCGGTTGCAGACTCAGATGATTGAGGATTTGCTCGACGTTTCTCGGATTGTGAGCGGCAAAGTGTGTTTGAAGCTGTGCCCGGTGGATTTGGCACGGATTGTAGAAACGGCAGTGAAGGCGCTGAGCCCTGATGCTGAAGCTCGGGGAATTGAATTGCTGAGTTTTTACGGCGAAGGGGTGAGCTTGGTGAGGGGCGATGCTACTCGTTTGCAGCAGGTGGTGTGGAATTTGCTCTCGAATGCTATTAAGTTTACGCCGCCGTCGGGCCGCGTGGAAATCAGGCTCTCGGAGGATGGGGAACCGGGAGCAGCAGGTGGCGCTATGTTGTCTGGGCCGTCTCCGGTTCACTCTGTTTCGATCGCCGTCAGCGATACGGGAATTGGCATTAGCAAGGAGTTTTTGCCGTTTGTGTTCGATCGCTTCCGCCAAGCTGACAGCACTTCTACGCGCCATTACGGCGGGCTGGGACTGGGATTGGCGATCGTCCGCCATCTCGTGGAACTCCACGGCGGCACTGTCTGGGCCGAAAGTCCCGGGGAAGGACTCGGATCGACTTTCGGAGTGCGGCTGCCAATTTAGTCAGTTGTCAGTTAACAGTTAACTGTTGTTATTGGTTACTGGTTATTCGTTTTTTTAATACCATGACTCTGCTCTTGAGTGTAAGATTCATTGGTAAAATAGTAATGGCTGTGCGGTTCGTTTTTAGGACTTACTCCATTCACCACTAAGCCCAGAACGTGCTGACTTGATTTCTTCAATAGCTCCTTCGCAAAAGCCACAGTACCAGAATTAAGAACACCAGGCCGCACTACCAATAAAATCCCATCTGCTTTATTTCCGAGAATCAGAGCATCAGCAGCAACATTCAAAGCAGGAGAATCAATAATCACTGCATCATAAGTAGCCGAAAATTGCTTAATCAATAAAGTGATCCGCTGTGAATCCAACAGAGCCATTGGATTAGGCGGAATCACCCCGCAAGTCAGCACATCTAAATTATCCATAACTTGTGCGATCGCATCCCCAAACCCTGCTTGTCCGACTATCACATTGCTCAAGCCTACTTGATTGGGAAGCTCCCAAATCCTATGTTGAACAGGACAGTGCATATCCGCATCTACCAGCAAAACCTTCCGTCCTAATTGAGCTATAGCTACAGCCAAATTAGCCGATACAGTAGACTTGCCTTCTTGCGGTAGCGAACTACTGACAACAATCACTTTCAGCTCTTTATCAGAACTCAGAAACCTCAGATTTGCCTGAAGCATTCGGTAAGCAGCACTGCTCGAAGTATGAGGAGTATCCCTGACAACAATCTGTCGGGGAGATGGCTCTAAATCCAGGGAAGTAGATTTAAGCCGCCTGGAATTGCGCCGAGTATTTTTGTCAGGATTTTTATGAAAAGGAATCACTCCCAACAAAGTAAACCCAAACAATTCCCTCGCCTCTTCAATAGTTTTGACAGACTTATCTTGAGACTCTAAAAGCATCGCCGCAGCTATAGCCAGCAGAGTTCCCAACAAGCTGCCCGATACCAGCAATAAAGACTTGCGAGAACGTACTGGTTCTTCCGGAACACTCGGCTTTTGGATAATCCGAGCATTCCCCACTTGCTGATTTTCAGTAATCCGAATTTGCTGGAGTTTTTTTTGCAATTCCTGATAATCCGCTTCGGCTTCTTGGAGTTTTCTTTCTAGTTCTCGCTTTTCCTTCTCTAGCTTCGGCAAAAGTTTTACCCGCTGCTTGTAGCCAGCTAGAGCATTTGATAAAATAGTAACTCGCTCAGCCAAACCCTGGCGTTCTACATCTACCTTGATAAATTCTTCTATCAGTTTGGGCTTCACGTCTCCTATCTGTAAACTTTGATTTGGCAACTGCTGTTGCCCGCCTAAAACTTGTTGTATTTGTTGGTCTAGTAAAGCTTTCATAGTAGCTTTCTTAGTTTCTAACTTAGTTATTATAGGCGAAGTTTCCAGGTAGCGATTTTGCTCAATTGCTAACTGCCGCTCTATTTGTTTGTATTCTTTGAGAGCTTCCTGCACAGTGCTAGATTGGCTGAGAGTGCTGGCGGTCAATGCTTGCTGGGGATTCATTTGTAATTCCTCTTCAAATGCTTTAGACTTAGCACTTGCCTTGAGCAAATCAGACTTAGCTTGGTCGATTTGACTTTCTAGTTCCGCCATAACTTCCACTGCTGATTTAGCTTCTTCTTCAAGACTTACAACTTTATTATCTTCTTTAAATTTGCTCAATTCTGCCGCTGCTTTGCGCATAGCTTGGTCTGAATTAGGCAGTTTTTTTTCAATAAACTGTCGAACAGACACAGCTTCTAGGCGATTCACTTTTTGATTGTTATCTATATAAAAATTCATCAGGGTTTTTACGACATCTGCTGCTATTTTTGGGTTTTTGTCTTTGTATGAAACCGTTAGGATATCAGCTCCCCGAATAGTAGCTACTGTCAGTTTTTTCAAAAATTCTTTTGTTTTCAGATGATTATTTTTTTCGTCTTTTAACTGAAGCCTATTTATAGTTTTTTCGACATTTTC
>JAICRN010000491.1 GCA_025937335.1 Microcoleus sp. TY_ISSM_2_bin.22 | reverse complement strand
CTATAGCAAATATCGGATATGCAATTAGTTGCCAAAGCTGGATTCAAATTTTCGCTATGTTCACACCGCTAGTTCTGGCATACTACGATACCTCTAAAGACCAAAAACCAACGGCTTTAGAAAAAAGATTTTTCTATTATTTTTACCCACTACACCTTGGGGGGCTAGCGGCACTGCGAACCATTGTCTAAATAAGACTGGGGATTCTAATTACTTAATTATTGATTTTTTATTTAAGCGAAGTACAACCGCGTCTCTGAGCGATCGCCCCCACAAGAGCGCGATCGCTTTCCTGTAACTTGCCTTCACTCTGTCATCCAGGACTATCTGACAGAAGTCGGGGATCTTTGCTGGCTTACCCGTCTGTGAGATTTTTCCCTACGCTCAGAATGACAAAATATTGTAACGAGTTGTAAAGTATAATTAAACCGAAGCGAACACAGAGGCCAAGTAGTATCAAATGCGAGTTGCGATCGCCGGAGCAGGCTTAGCAGGACTTTCCTGCGCTAAATATCTCACCGACGCGGGCCACACCCCCATAGTCCTAGAAAGTCGAGACGTACTCGGCGGCAAAGTCGCCGCCTGGAAAGATGCAGACGGCGACTGGTATGAAACCGGCCTGCACATCTTCTTCGGCGCATACCCGAATATGCTCCAACTCTTCAAAGAACTTGACATCGAAGACCGGCTGCAATGGAAAGAACACTCGATGATTTTCAATCAGCCGGAAACCCCCGGAACCTATTCCCGCTTTGACTTTCCCGACCTTCCCGCCCCCTTCAACGGTGTCGCAGCCATCTTGAGCAACAACGATATGCTCACCTGGCCCGAAAAAATCCGCTTCGGTATAGGTTTGATTCCGGCGATGCTTCAGGGTCAAAACTACGTCGAAGCAATGGACAAATACTCGTTTTCCGACTGGCTCAAAAAGCAAAACATCCCCCCCAGAGTCGAAAAAGAAGTATTCATCGCTATGTCCAAGGCGCTCAACTTCATCGACCCCCACGAAATATCTGCAACCATACTGCTGACAGCCCTCAACCGCTTCTTGCAAGAGAAAAACGGCTCGAAAATGGCTTTTTTAGACGGTTCCCCCACAGAAAGGTTGTGTCAGCCGATGGTAGACTACATAACTGAGCGCGGTGGCGAAGTACGGCTGAATGCACCCATCAAAGAGTTTTTGCTCAACGATGACAACACGGTGCGCGGCTTCCACATTCGGGGGGTAAAAGGAGCAGAATCAGAAATTCTGACGGCCGATATTTACGTTTCCGCGATGCCGGTTGACCCCCTCAAGTTGATGATGCCGAAACCTTGGGGCGAAATGGATTATTTCAAACAGCTCGAAGGCTTGGAGGGAGTACCCGTCATTAATGTACACTTGTGGTTCGATCGCAAGCTAACTGAAATCGACCATTTGCTGTTCTCGCGATCGCCCCTGCTGAGCGTCTACGCCGACATGAGCAACACCTGCCGCGAATATGCCAACCCAGACAAATCCATGCTGGAACTGGTTTTAGCACCGGCAAAAGACTGGATAGGCAAGTCTGACGAAGATATCGTCGCAGCCACAATGGTCGAGTTAGAAAAACTCTTTCCCGATCAAATCCCAGAACCGGCCAAACTGCTCAAATATCACGTAGTCAAAACCCCACGTTCCGTCTACAAAGCCACTCCCGGACGCCAGCAGTGCCGTCCCTCGCAAATAACTCCCATTAGCAATTTCTATCTAACGGGGGACTATACAATGCAGCGTTATCTTGCGAGTATGGAAGGTGCCGTGCTTTCTGGTAAGCTGACAGCGCAGGCTATTTCAACGGCCAATAACCAATGAAAAATTAAGAATTTTTCATAAAGACGTAAAAAATCTCCCGTTTTCTAAACGGGGGAAAATCAGTTCTAATCTTTAAATTTCTTATTCTCGGATGCTGCAACTGTCAAAACTCCAGTGCATGAGAACTCTGGCTTCTGTGGATGAATCTTACGAACTGTGCCGCCAAGTCACCGCGAGTTATGCCAAAAATTTTTATTTAGGCACTCAACTCATGCCCGAAGCCAAGCGTCGGGCGATTTGGGCGATTTACGTCTGGTGCCGCCGCACCGACGAACTCGTAGACGGGCCGGGTTCTGATGCAACGACCCCTGAAACCCTCAATCTGTGGGAAAAACGGCTAGAATCTGTGTTTGCCGGCCACCCTCACGACGACTACGACGTAGCTTTGGTGGATACGCTGTCTCGTTTCCCGATCGACATTGGGCCGTTTCGAGAAATGATTGCGGGCCAGCAAATGGACTTGTACCGCAGCCGCTACGAAACTTTTGAAGAGCTCAATCTTTACTGTTATCGAGTAGCGGGTACTGTCGGGCTGATGTCGATGTCTGTCATGGGTGTGGACGAGTCGAATCCCGCTGCTAACTGGAATTGGCACTGGGGTAATAAAATTCCCAAAGAAGAAGCCATCTCCCTCGGTATTGCCAAGCAGTTGACTAATATTCTGCGCGATGTCGGAGAAGACGCCCGCCGCGGCCGCATTTACCTTCCTTTAGAAGACTTAGCCTTGTTTAACTACACCGAAGAAGATTTATTCAACGGTGTCATTGACAAACGCTGGCGGGAATTGATGCGGTTTCAAATTCAGCGAGCTCGCAAATTATACGCCAGCGCCGAACCGGGAATTAAAGTGCTCAGTCCCGATATCCGCTGGACGGTTTGGGCTGCTACCATGCTGTACAGCAGGATCTTAAATGCGATCGAACGGAATAAGTACGATGTTTTCCAGAAGCGGGCTTATGTTAGCAATTCTCAGAAATTGCTGTGCCTCCCCGCCGCTTGGCTGAAGTCAAAAGTGCTTTAGTCCCAGCCCGTATTGCTGCCGATTCGGCAACGGGTAAGGGGTATTTGTCAAGTTACAAATTATATGATGTCCAGCAAATTGCATATTAGGTTTGTGGGGACGCGCTAGTGCCGTGTCCCTGCCTGTTGTGTGTCGATATAAGTCAAAGTGGCGGTGTAGCGGGTGAAATTTTCAATTGGTCGATCGAACTTTTCAACAATTGCTTTTCCTGCTGGAGTTTTATCTCTAAATTTTGAATTTGTTCCCGGCGGGCTTCAACTTCAATCAAGCGGCGAGACAACTCTTGACTTTGCAAAGTGAGAGATTGCCGCCAATCTTCTGCTTTCTGGGCTTCTTGCTGAAAAAAATCGGGAGTAAAGCCTGTTGTCAAATACTTCTCAACTAATTCTAGCACCCAGTCTGTAGCTGATTGAATATCCACAACCTGGCTATTTTCGTCAACATTTGCTAATAATAGCATCCCTTCATTTAAAAGATTAGCTGCAGAGTTAATTATATTTTGAATACAATTTTTCGGTAATGTCAAAAAACTTTCTTCACTAAGAATAGCCCAAGTATCATCAGAATTTTGGCAAGCCAGCAATTGCAGACTTATCTCGCCTAAAATTTCCTGATTGTGTACTTGGGCTAAATATAACATGAGGGTAATTAGTAATTGGTGATGGTTGTAGGATTGGCGATCTTGTAGGGGCGGGCTTTACCAACAATATATGCCTGAAACTAACTATCTCGTAAACCCGCCCCTGTCAACAGTCAACTGTCAACTATTAAAACACCTTTAGCCGATCGCGCAAAATTTCCGCTTGTTTTTCGGCTTCCGCCAAAGCATTTCTTGCCCCCTGAACCACATCAGGAGTAGCCTTATCCACAAACTTCTGATTAGTCAAGCGCGCCGCAGTATGCTTAATTTCAGCTTCCACTTTGCTCAACTTCTTTTCTAACTTAGCACGCAAAGCCTCCAAATCGACCACCCCAGCCAGAGGAATCAATACTTGCACAGTACCGACAACCCCAGCAATTGTCTGTCCCAAATCTGCATCCAAACTAGCAGTAACTGTCAGATTTTCGACTTTTGCCAAATCCTGAATGTAAACGCCTCCATCTGAGATTATTTGGCGTTCTTTCTCGCTTTCGCTTTGCAAAATCGCCGTCACCTTCACACTGGGTTTGATATCAGCATCTGCCCGCAAATTGCGAATAGTGCGAATTGTACCGAACAATAACTCAAACTGCTGTTCCAATTCAGCATCAATTAGCGAGATATCAGCTTCAGGATAAGCTTGCAAAGCCAAACATTCACCATCACCTGTTTGAGTCAGAGTGTGCCAAATTTCCTCAGTAATGTGAGGCATAAAAGGATGCAGCAGTTTCAAAATCCCTTCCAACACAAAAGCAAAAGTTTGCTGTGCCACTTTCTTAGAATTTGGTTCAGCATCCTGCTGCAAGCGAGACTTGACTAACTCAATATACCAGTCACAGAAATCGCCCCAAATAAACTCATAAAGTCCCTTCGCCGCTTCCCCCAAACCGTAATTTTCCAAATAATTGCGGCTTTGTTGCACAACTTGATTGTAGCGAGAAAGAATCCAGCGATCGCACAATTCCAAACCACCTCCCACAGAAGGACTTCCCAATTGTTGCGGAGTCTGTCCCTCCAAATTCATCATCACAAACCTGGCCGCATTCCACAACTTATTCGTGAAGTTCCGCGAAGCTTCCACTGATTTCGATTCATCAGTTTTGCGATCGTACTCCATGCGAATATTTTGACCTGCCCCAACCACTTCCTTAACCAAAGTGTAGCGCAAAGCATCAGTACCGTACTTGCCAATCAACAGCAGCGGGTCGATACCGTTATTTTTACT
>JAICRN010000688.1 GCA_025937335.1 Microcoleus sp. TY_ISSM_2_bin.22 | reverse complement strand
ACCAGTCACCAGCTTGCCCAAAATAGCAACCACAATCAAAAATACGGCAATCAAAAGTCCCGCCCGATTATCGGGCACTGTTGGGTTCAAAACCCCCAAATCCGCCCGAGCCCCCACCGTCACAAAGAAGATGGGTACAAATAAATCGGCGATGGGTTTCACCATTTCATCCAACTCGTTGCGGGCATCGCTTTCATCCAACACCAAACCAGCCGCAAACGCACCCAAAATTGCTTCGAGATGAATTGCGTTGCCCAGAAAAGCCATGAAGTAGGCAAAAATAAATGCCGGGATGATAATATTGCCGCGAGTTTTGAGTTGACCCACCACCGCCGAGAAGGTTTTGTCGAAGACACCACCCAACAGAATCGAACCTACCAGAAAAACAGTTGCACTGACAATCAAATAGATGACATTAACAACATCAATCTCACCGGTTTTGGCTAAACTGGCGACAACAGCCAGGACAATAATTCCCAACACATCATCAATCACCGCCGCACCGACAATAATTTGACCTTCTTTAGAGTTCAGTTGTCCTAAATCAGACAACACTTTAGATGTAATTCCAATGCTGGTTGCCGTCAAAGCTGCCCCCGCAAAAATTGCTGGAATTGCCGCCGTGTGGAAAATTATCATCAAGCCCGCAGTACCGGCGGCAAAGGGAACTGCCACACCTACGCAGGCGACAACGGTAGCTTGAATTCCGACTTGCTTGAGTTGTTTGAGATCCGACTCTAAGCCAATTTCAAACAGCAGAATAATCACGCCTAATTCAGCTAGCACTGAAATGACTTCACTTTGCGATTCAAAGACACTTGTGAGGGCGGCAGGGGATAGATGATTAATCGATTGCAGAACTGTCATAATCCCTGAGTTGGATGCTGACAGCTCGCTTCCGGGAAAAACGATTAAGTGTAAAGCAGATATTCCAATAATCACCCCTGCTACAAGTTCACCCAAAACCGGCGGTAAATCAAACTTTAGAGCCACTTCTGCGCCGATTTTACTGGCGATATAAATCACTACCAAACTGAGCAAAACTCCGCTAAGGACGATCGGCGAATTTTCTGCAGCGACTGTTGCTAGCAAAGGTATGGGAGCAACTAGAGAAGCCATTCCAGAACTTAAAGCTGTAATTGTAGGGTTGAAAAACATGGGTACGATGATGATAAGAAAGACGATTCTACGCTGACTGTTGACTGTGAGTCGGAAAACTGATAACTGTTACATATTGGGTAGCCAGTTAACTCGACATGACTATCAAGCAAAACTCGAAGAATCCAAATCTGGCGGTACATCCTGCCACCGCCCTTGTCCGACTGCTTGAATTGCTTCTTTTAGCAAGATATCGCCGGTATAAATTGCCCTACCGACGATCGCACTTTTGACACCAATTGGTTCCAAAGCCAGCAAACTCAACAAATCTGCGATCGAACTAACGCCACCGGAAGCAATCACCGGAATCGAAATAGCGTTAGCAATTTCGCGCAAAGATTCCAAATTCGGCCCTTCCATAGTACCGTCGCGGTGAATGTCGGTGTAAATAATTTCAGCAGCGCCTAACTCTGCCATTTGCTGCGCCAATTCTGTTGCTAAAACTTCCGAAGTTTCTAGCCAGCCTCTAGTAGCAACTTTGCCATTTCTGGCATCGATGCCGACCAGAATTCGATCGGGAAATTCGGCGCACAATTCGCCGACTAATTGCGGTTGTTCGACGGCGACAGTGCCGAGAATGACGCGCCGGACGCCTAAATTGAGGATAGCAGCAGCAGAAGCGCGATCGCGCATTCCCCCACCTACTTGACAGGGAACGTCTACAGATCGGACGATCGCTTCAATGGCTGCTTGGTTGACTGGATGACCTGCTTTGGCGCCGTCGAGGTCTACTAAATGCAGCATGGTTGCCCCTTCATTTACCCACTGTCTGGCGACTTCGACGGGGTTGTCGTTAAAAGTTTGAGACTTCGCGTAGTCTCCCTGATACAATCTGACGCATTTTCCATCCAATAAGTCGATCGCTGGAATTACATTCATGATTTTTCCTCAAATTGCTAATTATACCAGTTAAAAAAAAGAATGCAACTTTAGGCAATCTCCCAACCCATACACAATCATTCATTCATTCCGAATTCTAAAATCTAAAATCTAAACTGAATCTAAAATCTAAAATCTAAAATCTAAAATCTAAAATTGTCTGACTCATTACCATTTATTTTTGACATTCGCAACCGCTATTTAAATGAAACATAATCGCCGAAGACAGCGTTGACCATAAAGGAGTATTGACCTCGGCTTTTTGCAAAGCTTCGGCCGTCCAGTCGTTGCAAGTTCTTAAAATATAGTAACTGCCTTTTGCTTCATAAAAACTGTCGCTGTTACCGTAGCCGTAGCTAATTTTCATTTTCTTACCTGCTGCGTCTAAGTGGAATGAATTTTTAATAAAATTTACCAGCATCAGATAATTTTTCCCACTAATTTTAACACATTTGGTTTCAATATTTAGGGGGAGAAATCGATAACCTTGAACGTGTAGGGTAGACGGAGTAAGGAGAAAGAGCGCCTTGAAAGCTGTAACTGGGTTAATACTTTCTGATGTGGGAGTTTCCAGCATAAAAGCTCTATCTCCCCAGCCAAAAGACAAATAGTTATAATCAAAAGTGGCATCCCGCCCTATTTCTCTTAGCGGTAAAAATTGATTCCAGTCAAAATATTCATTTTTAACTGGAACGATGATTTCGGTGTGGATGCCTTGATTGGAAATGTATAGAGAGATTGTGCAATCTGCTTGCGAGTAATTTCCCCACTTTCTGGGAGTGAGATAGCCAATTGTTAAGAAAGCGCTCAAAGATAAGAGTACAATTCCTAAGCGCTGTATGATTTTTATCATTTTAACCGTGGGTTTCAAATTCTGCCTTCGGATGGAGGGCGCTGCATCTTTGTGGGGAAGAATTCTTGCAAAGCCGAATTGCGCTGTTCGGGGGTTTCGCTAGCCCAATTCGACAAACTTTCGTAGAAAAAGAACGACACGCCAGCGAAATCTCTTT
>JAICRN010000492.1 GCA_025937335.1 Microcoleus sp. TY_ISSM_2_bin.22 | reverse complement strand
GGGAGGATACGATGCTCAACTCAATGAAGGGGGAACAAATATGAGCGGCGGACAGCGGCAGCGTTGGGAAATTGCCAGGGCATTAGTGAGGAATCCAGCGGTGTTGGTGCTGGATGAAGCAACGAGTGCTCTGGATGCTGAAACAGAGTTAATTATCGATCGCAATTTGAGGCGTCGCGGTACTTCTTGTATTGTGGTTGCTCACCGTTTGAGTACGATTCGAGATTGCGATGAAATTATTATGCTCGCAGGGGGGAAAGTAGTTCAAAGAGGGACTCATGAGGAGTTGCAAAAGCTTGGAGGAGCTTATGCTCTTTTGGTTGGGAACGAACAATAAACAGAACTACCGAACTTTTCAGGTAAGGTATATAGCTCTTGTAGGGACACAGGAATACCCATTGGCGTCACCTTAACGTGTCAGCCCGCCAACCCGGTAGTCCGCCAGGGAATGAATTCCCTGTCTAATAGCTAAAGTCCTCTTCAGAGCGTTCCACCGGCGTCGCACGCCTGTTATGAATAAAAGAAACAGTAAAGCTAGCCCAAAAGTTGCCAGCGATCGGATATATTATCCATGTGTCCTGAGAGTAAGACCGACAAGTCAATGGTGCGATTGTGAGCCTGATTTAGAGCGTGGTCGTGGGCATGATGGTTATGACATTGGTGAAGGGGTAATTCCCTATCCCGTTTAGGAGAATATAACATCTCTTCGGCCCACCGATTGGGACACCTGAAAGTTCGATCGCGAAAAGGAGTCATCTAATGATCCGACGCCAGACAAACAAACCTGTTACGGGTGAAATGTCGAATTTCACACAGATTAACCCAAATGCCGCAGGCATAGATATTGGTTCTGCTGAACATTGGGTTTGCGTCCCACCCGATAGAACCCAACAAAATGTGCGTAAATTTAGCTGTTTTACCCCTGACTTAATTGAGATGGCATCTTGGTTGTTGGAATGTCGAGTAGACACCATCGCGATGGAATCTACAGGAGTCTATTGGATAAGTGCATTTCAAATTCTCGAAGAAAGGGGTATCGAAGTCAAATTGGTGAATGCCCATCACGTCAAAACCGTACCGGGTCGAAAAACCGATGTTTTGGATTGTCAATGGTTGCAACAGCTACATACTTACGGTTTATTGTCCGGTTCCTTTCGCCCTGACGATCAAATTTGTGTCCTCCGCAGTTACATTCGCCACCGCGATAACTTAATCAAAAGTAGTAGTGCCCACATACTGCGGATGCAGAAAGCATTAATTCAAATGAATCTGCAACTAAATAAAGTCATCAGTGACATCACAGGAGTCACAGGGATGGCAATTATCCGCGCCATTGTAGCTGGAGAAAGGAATCCTCAAGTCTTAGCTGGCTTGAAAAATTCCCGCATTAAAAGTAGTACCGCAGATATTGTCAAAGCCTTGACCGGAGACTATCGAGCTGAGCATATATTTGTTTTAAAACAAGAGTTACAACTTTACGACATCTATCAAGGACAAATTGCTAGCTGTGATGTTGAGATTGAGCGATATTTAGCCAGTTTTGCTTGTCAGGAGAACAATCCCCCACCAGACCCTCCCAAACGAGGCAACAGAAAGCCCAGAGGTCATGAACCCGCTTTTGACTTGCGTAACCATTTGTATCGGATTAGTGGAGTAGATTTTACCCAAATCCCTGGTTTGGATGCCCTCACAGTACAAACCCTGCTGTCGGAAGTCGGATTAGATGCTACTCGTTTTCCTACAGTTAAACACTTTTGTTCATGGTTAGGGTTGTGTCCATCTTCGAGGATTACCGGCGGTAAAGTCAAAAGTTCTCACACCCGTCAAGTAGTTAATCGGGCTGCTAATGCCTTCCGTTTGGCTGCTCAATCTTTATCTCGCTCTCAATCAGCTTTAGGGGCTTTTTATCGTCGGCTGCGCGCTCGATTGGGGGCCCCTGGGGCCAATACCGCTGCTGCTCACAAGCTAGCCCGCATCTTCTATCATCTTTGGAGTACCAAAACCGCTTATGCCGATGCAGGTGCTGACTATTACGAACAGAAGTATCGACAACGTATCGTTTCTAAGCTGGAGAAAACAGCTCAGTCTTTAGGGTTTGAGCTAGTTGCTAAAACTCCACAGTTGGATTGAGTTTCTTAGGAGACTTCCACCTTGACGCAAGGGTTGAATGTCTCCTTATGTGACTGACTGCTGGCGAATATATCCTATTTTGAGCGCAGATTCCGACCACATTGTCAGTAAAACCTATATGACTTGCGGTCGAAGGAGAAAACTCTAGACTCAGACATCCGGATAGCTCGACTACATCGCCGCACAAGAGTGCTACTCCAACTCTGCCCTTGATGTTGATGTATTCCCTACGGTTATTGCTGCGGTATCTGAAACATCAAACTATTCCTTTACGGACTTAAATCATTACCCTTTCAGCAACGCCCATATTTCTATCGATTTTTAACTTCTGCAAATTAATGGGGATTCAATCTGGATTCAGATGGGGACGGCAAATCCTGTCCGTAAATGCGACGGTTGCTGGATGGAGATTTGCTACTATCGATACAAAGTCTCACTGTTAATAACACGTAAGCAAGCCAAACGTCCCCCATCTCACCTAAAGAACCTTCAGTAATGTTATTCAGTATTATAAACACCAAGTAAATAATCGGTATTCCCGATTCAGATAGCGGGCTGCGATTCAGTTGTCGCACTGCCAGAATTAGATTAGTAAACAGTGAAGCTAACATTAAGAAAAGTCCCAGATAGCCGTAAGATAGCAATACTGATATTGCACCGTTGTGAGCAGTTTTTGGTTGAAATCCATTGGTAGTATATATGAAATAAGCTGGAGTTTGCTCGCCAATTTCGTCTTGCTTAAAAAAGCCATCAAATCCATAGCCAAACCAAGGGCGCTGATTCGCCGCCTCGATTAATTGCGGCCAAAACTCTGTCCGCCCTGTCAAGGTCAAATCTTTTCCCAATCCCCCAACAACAATAGACTCTAGGTTGTCTATGATATAAACGCTGGTAATAATAGCCAAGACCGTAAAGCCGACAACACAAGTAAAAGCCCATTGAAATTTTAACCTGCTCAAAAAACTTAAAGATGACACTACAGCTATGAGCATCAAACTATTAACTAGAGAACCCCCCGAGCTACTAGCTCTCACCAAATAAAAGGAAAACAACATGAACCCCAGAGCTATCCAGCGTTCTTTCTGAGTTTTAGCACCTTGGGAATAGTGCAGATACCAAAGTGCTGTACTCACAACCATGAGGCTGCCGAAAGCATTTTTATGGCTGGTAATTCCTGCAAATTCTTTGCCCACATTCGGATACCGCAAAACGCTAACTATGGCGAGAGATGTATAGCCCCACCTCAGTATTCCAGATAATTCGGGCCACTCATATCGCGCACCCACGTAAAAACTAAAAATCGTAAAACCTGTAAATGCTATCCCGCCTTTCAGCGTGATCTCGGGAACTAGCGACCACAGCGTAGATGTTATTGGCAGCAAACAATACACCGAAAAGGCAGGATTTCTCAAAACTAAAAATGATAAGGCTTCTACCAATTGATTTTTGAAAAAACTAATAAATCTCCCTGACAATACCAAGATTACCCAGGGATAAAAAGCCCAGGGAAGTTGAGAAATATTACTACCATCGGTAGAAGCAAGATTGACAAAATGTAGGTAATTAAACGGAGGTAGATTGACATGGGGAGATACGAATACGTAACAAACAGCAAACCATTTTTCCCAGAGCAAACCTAATTGTTTTTTAGCAGCTAACTGAAAAATCAAGATCGTGCTAATCAGTGCCACAGAGGCCAATAAAGCCAGCAATAAATTATTGCCGAAAATTAGCTCCCTAATCATTCTGGCCATAAAATTCTACCCTTTGTAAGAGAAATATTAGTTGAGCAGCCGGCTACCTCCACCAAATTAACAAGAAACCGAGGCTGTTGTCGCTCGATCGATCGTGGCGCGGGCTGCGTTGCATCTAAATTGTCTGTTCCTGTTGCTGTGCCCCGTCCGAGTGCCGGAGGGCAGGAAAATTCAACGATATTGATTGAAATATGGGGAGTTAGATACGCAAAAGCAAAGAAGCTAAAAGGCATCGGGCAGCATCCGGGTTTTTTTCCAAGCTGAGTCCGGGAAGGAAAATCTAGATGCTTAACCGGGCACTGACAATTATTGCTGATTTTTCGTTGTAGCTGCGATCGAGAGGGCATTTGAATTGTGACGGATTAAACTAATGAATGAACCCAACAGAAAATACGTAGCCTGTGGTTAACGCCGATTTTCCTAAACAAATCACCGCGCCAGTCTTGAGTTTGACGTTGTGCGCGATCGCCGCCAACGGTATTATTGCTGCCAGATTTCCCCTCGCTGCGGCGGCACAAGTGCGATTGCAGCCCGAAACAGAGATTGCACAATCTGGCGGCATTCGACGATCGCCCGAAAGCTACAAACTCGGCGGTGGCGATCGCATTCTAGTAGAAATACTCGAAGTACCCGACCTCACCCGCAACTACGAAGTCCTTTCCGACGGTTCAGTCAACCTGCCCCAGATCGGCCTGGTTTCCCTCCGCGGTCTCACCTTAGTAGAAGCCACCAACACCATCCGCAACGCCTACCGTCGCGTCCTCAAAGACCCCGTAGTCACAGTCAGCCTCGTCGCCGCCCGCCCCCTTAACGTCGGCGTCATCGGAGAAGTCTC